>CAXNGJ010000096.1:0-5294 GCA_964201895.1 Terrimicrobiaceae bacterium | reverse complement strand
AGTTTCGGAGCCTTCGCGCCCGGAACCAGAACCGCACCGATGAGGAGATCCACGCTCGGCAGCAGGTCGAGCAGGCTGGCCTCGCTCGAGAAGAGCGTGTGTGCGGTGCTCATGGTGATGTCGAGGAAACGCATTCGCTCCAGATCGACTTCGAGAATCGTCACATCCGCTCCCACGCCTGTGCCCATGCGGGCGGCATTGACTCCTGCGGTGCCTCCGCCGATGACAACGACTTTTCCCGGAAGCACGCCGGGAACACCACCGAGGAGCACGCCTTTTCCGCCAGTGTGCTTGGCGAGGAAATATCCACCCACCAGCACAGACATGCGGCCTGCGATTTCGCTCATGGGCTCGAGGAGCGGGAGGCGGTTGTTGACCCGCACGGTCTCGTAGGCGATGCAGGTCGCGCCGGATTTTTGGAGCGCCTCGGTGAGCGAACGGCTCGCGGCGAGGTGCAAATAGGTAAAGAGGATCTGGTCTTTGCGGAGGAGAGGATATTCCTCCGGCAGCGGCTCTTTGACTTTCACCACCATGTCGGCGCGGGCGAAAACCTCGGCGTGGCTGGTGACAATTTCCGCGCCGGCCTGGAGGTAGTTGTCATCGCAGAAACCAATTCCAGCGCCTGCCTGGGATTCTACGATGACCTTGTGGCCGTGCTTGATGAGTTGATAGGCAGCGGACGGAAGGAGTGCCACGCGATACTCCTGGGCTTTGATTTCCTTGGGGACTCCGATGATCATGACGGAAATATGAACCCAAAGCTTTTTTTCCGAAAGCGCTTTCTCGCTTGATTGGCATCGCGCGGAGTGGTGTCTATTAGTCTTCGAGTGACCCGGGTTTTCTCTATTCTTGTGCTTTGTCTTGCCGCATCCTGTGGCGGCGTGGTTGCGCAGACCGATACGCTCAAGGAATTGGAGTCGAGTTCGACGGAACACATGCGCGAGGAACTCGGAGTGAATCCCGTCACCTCGCCTTCCATAGCCTCGCTGCTAAAGGACCTTGAAGCCTTTCGTCCGGTGCCGCTCAAGACGATCGAATCCGCGAACCGCGAGGCGAGCTTCAGCAACCGTCTTCAGACCGCTTTGCACTTCGGCTCACTGGTCGCGGATGGATTCATGCTGACGGTCGCCGAGCGTCCGCAGGATGTGCAGGACATCGGACGCGAACTCATCCGCCAATCTCGCGCCTTGGGCGTGGGCGAGCGTCTGGCCAAACGCAGCAAGAGCCTTTTTGAACTCAGCGACAAGGGCGACTGGGTCGGCATGCGCGGGGAATTGGTGAAAACCCAGGAGGATGTCGAGGAGTCCATGATGGAACTGCACGATGAAGAAATGGCCCACATGGTCAGCCTCGGTGGATGGCTGCGCGGTTTTCAACTCGGCGCCGTCAGCACCGACGACCGCTACTCCCCGGCAAAGGCCGAAATTCTCGGCCGCGTGGATGTGATGGAATATTTTCTGGATCGGCTGGACACCTTGAACCCGCGATTGAAGGCCACCGAGATGGTGACAGAGTTCACCGACCGCATCAAAAAAATCCGCCTTGTCGCCATCGAGACCCAAGGAGCGACGCCCACGCCCGAGCAGGTCGCCAAAATGCGGAAGCTCGCCGACGAAGCCGAGCAGATCGCCATGGCCAAGGTGGACGGCGATGGCAAGCTGCTGCGCTGAGGGCCTGCGCAGGCGAAACTTGGGTGAATATGGGGTGAATACACCATATGGAGAAATCTTGGGAATGCGTATTTCTGGAGCGCTGGGACAATCACCCAGTGAGCCTCAGCCATGCTCATGCGAAAGCAGAGACCATGGCATTTGAAAAAAGAAAACCTTCCAAAATGAAAGTAGCCGCTACTACCCAAAAGACTTGCTCTCATTCCCGTCAGAAGCATAAACAGAAAACTATTTCGCTGAATATCGGACCAACGGGGGGATGGAGGCGTCTTAGCAAGGAATAGCGCTGTCGTATGGGATGCAAATTCGTGAGCATCCTACGCCAACGCCGGTTCCTTATTCTCTCTCAAATCCAACCATATCATGATCAAGCATAGACATTTCGTTTTTATCATTCTCTTTGGCGTGGGAATTTGCAGCAGTCAGCTCTCGGGGCAGAATATCCCTTACCCTGGCGCTCAGCTTACCAGGCCATTTTCGCCCGGCGGTTTTAATACGATCGGAAATGCCTCGGTATCAGGATATGGCTCGCTTTTTGACGGCAATGGGCTGCCGATTACTTTTGAGGTCGATGGGGGGGCGTCAGGTCAGAAAATGGATGTCTTCTCGATCGATTACCCTGCAGCCTTGGGGTCTCAGTTCAGCGTGGTCTTTAGCTTCATCAACACCACTCAGGGGATTCCGACCAGTTTCTTTGGCCAGCAGATCAATTTTTTGAATGGCAACCCGACGGCCCAGTTCCAGAGCGGCAGACAGGAACCGACGGGCTTCGCGCTGATCGGGGCTCCCAATGTGATCTACGCGCTGGGCATTGGCACGGATGTTTACAGTCTCTCAGTCAGATTCTGGCTGAACACTCAGAACAACATCCTGGGAGGAAATTACTATCCAAACGGCATTCCCGTTCCCGTTGCTCCGACCAATCCAACGACTCCCCCCCTTCCGGCCACGGCTGTTCCTGTGAACCCATCCACGGGGCAGGTCTACACCTCGAGCATCAACCCGTCCAAGCAACTGAACTTGAATGTTTACAATGCGGCGCCCCTGATCGATCACATTGCAAACAACCAGCTCACCAGCAATCAGGACTTCAACAATGTGTTGTCGATTGTTTCATTGCTGCCTACTGCGGCTCAGACGGAGAGTTCGTTTCATCAGGTCATCGCCGAGCCGTATGCCTCGATCCTGGGCGTCACGCTGGAGGCTCTGAACACCTTCCGCCAGGCTTGTTTCCGTGCTTCAGGCGCGGGCAAATCGATCAATCTTCCTGAGGATGAACGCTGGAGCGTCTTCACGGATGTGGGGAATACGCAGGCCAGCATGTCGGATCCGAGCAATGGCCTGAGTTCTTTCGACTACAACGTCTTCCAGTCTATTCTGGGTGTGGAATACGCAGTGACCAAAGACTTTTCCACGGGAGTGGTCATGGGTTACGGATTCAATCAGGCGGGAAGCTTCGAGTATAACAGCGCCAACCTCTACGCAAACAATCTGAGTGTCGGATTGCTCGAGAAATATCATCCGGGCAATTTCCGCTTCACCGGCCTGGTGGCTTACAGCAACTTTCAATACAGTTCGACCCGCGAGATCAATTTCGGATCTCCCTCTGCGGGCTATGTGGATCGTCAGGCCCATGGTCGCTGGCAGTCAAACGGCCTGATTGCCGCCATCGGGGCAGGCTACGAGCAGAAGGTTGGGCCTGTGGTTTTCACGCCGGGAGTCGGTTTTTCCTATGCATACCAACTTCAACAGGAAATCAACGAGACGGGCGCGAATTCCCTGAACCTGCAGGTCGATGCCGCAGAGGCCAATTCCATGATTCTGGCTCCTGGCCTTGAAATAAAGGTGCCGATTCCACTCGCGAAGGGATGGGTCCTCACACCGAAGGCCTTCGCCTCCTGGGAGCATGACTTCCTCGCCGACTACAGCCAGAACCATGAGGTGACAGCTTCCTTTGCCGATGTTCCGGAGCCCGGTTCCCTCACGGTGCTGGGTCAGAACCGCGGCGCGGATGCTGTCAATGTGGAGGCGGGACTGGAACTGACCGTGAATCAGAAATGGGCGATCTATGCCGGAGTCGGGTATCAATACTGGGGAACTGATCAGGAACTCAGTTACAATACCGGCCTGAAATTCCATTTCTGAGCAGGCGGGCGCGGTTGGGGAGGGATTAACCACGGAGTGCACAGAGGACACGGAGCAGAAATGCAATTTTGCATCATGCTTTTAATGAGGATTATGGAACCTGTCAGTTAGGAGCGGAGGGTCACTTGGCATCCCAGGGGACGATATGAAATTCATAGATGCGCAAATCTCCTTGAATCGTTCCGGTCGCCAAGCCGGGCTTGGTGAATCGCAGCGTGATTTGCGGATCGTTCTCAAAGCGGATCAAGGCCTCGTTTGTTTTCGTGTTTGAATAATGGAATCGCCCCTCCCGGCTGTCGGCGAGCGATTCATTTTGTGAGAGCCAGGCGAAGCGGTAACGACCATCTGGAAAAAATGTGTAAATATTGCGGCCATGGTTGTCGCTATACTTCAACTGGCAGCCAGCCAAGGATGCCGGGGCCATGTTACCGCGCGTGGCACGGGTATTTTTTTCCAAGTTTGCGGATGAAATGCTCCGCGAGCAGGCACCCGTAAGGGCGAGGATCAGCACGGCGGCTATGGGAAGAAAATGATTGGTCGGGCTTGCCATGGAGAGAGCGGACTTTTTTTAGAATGTCTCGATGCGGTCGATGCGAAAATGCCAAGCCGCCTCGCCGGGCTTGAGCTTGTATTGGAACTGCCTCCATCCCCCTGTGGGCGAGGCGTTCGTGTCCCCGGCTTTGTAAACCGGGAAGCGGCGGATCAAGGTGTTTTCCATCACAGTGAATTCATCATGCCCCATGTAGCCCTTGAGATGTTTTGGAGCTGGATCGTCGATCACGATCGGGGTGAGGGCTTTTTTACCGTTTGTGGAAAATGCGAGAACCTTGCCGTGGGAGCCGCTGCCGGGGTTGGTAAGAATCAGGAAAACCTCGGGCGAGTTGTCACTATCCGCATCTTCGAGGAAGGCGCTGGCGATCATCTCCTCCACGCCCAAAGTCACGGGGTCATTCACGGATTTCAGTCCTTTTGGCTGGAGGGTGATCGCATTTTTTCCGGGCGTGTTTGGCGAAGTGATGTGGACAGAAAAACCGCCCGCCTCAAGAGTCTGATCAAACGGGGCGGCGAGGCAGGGAAGCACGCAGATCGCGGCGAGAAGGAATAGGATGGATTTCATCGGATAGTCTTCCGAAAAGGCACCCTAAGCTTTGCACAAGATCTCGATGAGGATCGAGAGCAAAAGCCAGGGCCAGAGCAAATCGCCGCCGCCGCCAAGGTGGGCGGCGACGGCGATTTGTTGCGGTGGGTTTAATTGAGGTCGCCTGTCAGCGGGACGAATTCATAGCCTAAGCCTTGGAGGCCCTTCACCGTTTCGGTGAGGTAGGCTGGATCAATATACCAATGGAAGTAGAATCCGGCCCAGCCGTCGCGGACGACTTTGAGCGCCTTGGCTCGTTGGATGATGTCTTGCGGGAGCGTCGGGGCTTGGATTTCATACCATCCCCAAGGATCAATGTAGCCGACGGATTCCGGGATGCG
>CAXNGJ010000095.1:0-5434 GCA_964201895.1 Terrimicrobiaceae bacterium | reverse complement strand
CATCTGCTGTTCCAGATCGCTAAACGTAGAGGTGTCTCTGTCTTTATCGAAGGGCAGGCAATCGAGGGTTGCTACACTTCCATTGCCAGTGTTCCATTGCGTCCCAGTTACAGTATGACCATTGAAGTCCAAATAGATAATGTTCGCGGAACCTGGTCGACTGCTACGGGCGGGAGGAGTTGTTACAGGAACCGGGGCAAAATTGGTTGTTCTAACACTTTTTGATGAAACCAATTGTTCAGTTCGAAGTGGCATTTCACATGCGAAGAAGAGATTGCCATTTTGGTCAACATGGAGGGACTCGATATTGTTAATTGGAGGAGCAGTTTGCCTAAGTTGATTAAAAACTTTCTGACGCACATTCGGCGAAAGAGTTGCAATTTGATCATGAAAGCGTCCTACGGGCACATTCTCTAAAGCAACCTCTTTGAGTTCGCCAAAGTTTTTGAATCCATACTTCTCATAGGGATTTTCTACTTGCAGAGTAGGTGGCTCCGTTTGATTTTCGTGATCGCAGCAAACCAAGCCTGACACCGGTGGGTTTGGTTGAGAATTGCTTTCAGCCGAAATCTCAGAAACATTGAGAGTAGTATCTGCAACTTTCTTTTGTTCAATATTTTTCTCAACAAGCTTGGTTTTAGTAAAAAAGCTAAACAAACCTAATGTGATTAATGTTAATACTATAAAAACAGGAAATTTATGTTTCATAAAACTGATAGTTGTTTTTTACGAGATGATTGATTTGTTTAAATATGGACTTGTAATCCAAGTGTAATCAGCAGCCTTTAATTGGGCGACATATTAGTTAAACAGATGTTTTGTTATTTTTACTTCAGGAAGGAGTTGAGATTTTTTATAGATCCGTCAGGGAAGCAAACATGCGGGCCGTCGGGGTGAACACCGACTACCTCAATCATCCATGGCTGAAGAGCCCATTTGTAAGGAGCTGTTGGAGATTTATCAAAGGATGAGACGGCGTAACTTGATTTTGTTGAAGAGTTCGGGTCGTTGTCAGAAAGATTTTTAGCCGTAGGACAGAGCCATGTTTTAGGAGTGACGCCGTAGGGCAAGAGTTGATTGATCCACCAATTCTCCAAGGATTCTTGATTGAGAACCTCGGGAGGTTGGGGCCACGATCCAGTATCTGCCAAGTTAGCCGAGAGACCTGAATGTAGTGATCGCATCCGAGATGTACAAAGCATCGACTGCCCTGCATTCATAGCTGGTTGGTAGCTTAAAAGGGCGAGGAAAGCCAACAAAGACAGAATGGCCAAGCAAGCAAACATCTCAAGAATTGTGAACCCGCTAACCAGGGAGCTATGATGAGATTTGTATTTATAGCCGAGATCCAAGACAGCGGGTGGGGTGAAATGGAACTACTGCGGAGTCAGAGAGGTTCGCATGCCACGAACTGTGAATGTCCGATTGACAGGCGTTATCGGGTCGGCCGAAGTTGGCTGTTCAAATGTCTCAAGTACACCATTTCCTTTGAACGAATAATTTGAAGACTTGGTGTCGATTTTCGCATTAAAGCTTCCTCCTAGACTATCGAAAAAGAACAAGGTAGGAGGTGGAATAATTGGGTTTGGAGTGATTAAAATGCCGTAGGTTTTATCGGTCATTATAGCAGCCTGCGTTGCGCCAGTCACAATTGTTCCATTGATAAAAAAGATATAATTGTTGTTGATCGGCCTGGAATCCGGATCACTCGGCGGAAGAACAGGCTCGGCTGGGTTCCCCTGTGCGTTATATGCGAAACGAATTATTCCAGTAATTCCTTGCCCTACGGCAGAGGCTTGATAGGAGCCCTGAACTCCTGTTGGAAGGGGAGACCCGTTGGTGAATGGCGGTGGACCAAAGAGTGATCCCGCTGAAGCCGTGCTTAAAGCCAGTGCGAAGAGAGCTAATGTTGGTAGGAAACGCATAGGATTATTGTTGTATGATTATTTTGAATTTGTGGCAATAATTTTTTTTTGAAATTTAAATCATGCCTCCGGAATGTTCATTAAAATATGTTCCTTTTCTTTCCCAAGCGGGCAAAAAATATCAAAAGCGCGAGCGTTCCAGGCATCCAAATCCAAAATGGAATTGTCCATAAATTGAGAGGCCGGGTCTCAATCCGAAAGCTCCGCTTGGATTGCTGCCCCAGGTGGCCTTGGGAATCAATTCCTGTGAGCCGAATGTTCCAAAATGTGCCGGGTGGCAGCTTGCGAAAATGAGCGGTTGCGGAGTCTCCGGAGATCTGGACATCCACACCATCCCATCGTTTCCATACCGTGATAACCTGTCCGTCCTCTTCCAGCTTGATATCCCGGCGTTCGATGAGGAAGCTCTTGGTATTGGGCGATGTGAGTTTCCAGGAAATGGTGACGCTATCAGGCGTGGACTCGACCAATGCGCAATCGTCCACCGGCGGAATATCGGCCAGGGGGGAGTCGGGCTGTTTAGGAACATCGGGAGCCGCTGAAATCGTCAGCAACTTCTCCACGGGCTGTGCGGCGCGTGCGGAGACTCGAATAGCGAACGCGCCGGGCGACTCAGAGTCGAAGTGCACGGGCAGCCGGAAATCAAAGGTGCCAACTTTAGGTGGCGTCACGACCGCCTCAAAAGTCAGATCGTTGCCAGGCTCGAGAAGCAGGCCCACGGGAGAGGGCGTCACTTTGATTCCCTTGGGAACATCGATGGTCAAGCGGACGGCACGCCCGCCGGAATTTCTGAGAACGAGTGTAGTATTCGCGGAAGTGCCGAAGGGTAGCTCACCAAGATCCTGAGGAGTGGAGTGAGCCAACTCGATGCGGGGCGGTGCGGCCTCAACAACAACGGCGAGCGATCCCTCAAATTTTCCGCTTGATAAGGGAACCGACCCGTCCCACGAGAAGGCGGGGATGGCTTTGAGCCGGATCGGGATTTCCATGGAGGATCCGGCATCAATCGTGATGTGCGAGGGGGCTTGTAAAAAATCCGGCCACTGAAAAACCAGATTGCGAGGTGCGTCGGTTGGGTTGGTGAACAAGACGCTCGCTTCGGGGTTATCCCGTTTTTTTGAGGCGAAAAGGATCGCTTCGGCGGGCCACTGGAGTGGATTTTCAGAGGCTCCGCGCAAAGAAATCGCCCCCTTGGAGTCGGCGTCGATAGTGCACTTGTCGGCGAAGACCCCCGAGGAAACCGGAGAAAATGCGACGCGTATTTTTTTTGTTTCACCACCAGAAATGGAAATGGGAGCCGGATCAACGAGCGACCAAGGCTGATTCAAAGTGGGTTTAAAAAGCACGGTCTTACCGCCGGAATTGTGCACGGCGACCTGCATTTCACGGGTATCCCCGACCGGAACAGTTCCAAAATCCAGCAAGCTGGGAAACTCGAGTTGAGCGGGTCTTTGCCTGATGGAAATTTGAACTTGAGCAGAGTAGGAAACAGGCGAATCAACCGACTGGGCCGCATAAGCGAAAGAATCTGTGCCCTCAAAGGCGCCCTGAGCTTCGGAATAAACAACTCTGAAAGTATTTTGATTGATACGAACGGGTTCGCTGAGCGTGCCGCTTCGTGGTTTTTTACGAATAAGAATTTTCAACGGCTCTTGAATTCGTCCAGCCACGCGCAGGTCGATCTCGGTTTTCGTGCCTATGTAGGCCACTACGGCGAGAGACTCCGGCATGGGAGGGCGGATCATGGTCTCCTCCTTGTTTTTTTTCTCTGCACGGCTTGAAAGCGGGAAAAATAAAAACAAGCACGCAATCATGATGGACCACAAAATGCGGGGAGCTTCCAGGGAGCTGTTTCGTATTTTCAAATGCCCAGCCATACATAAAGAGAAGTAATCGAGACTCAGCTGGCGTGGAAGGTAAACCTACAGGGATCGCGCGGAGGGGGGGGATTCCCATGTTGCGGACGACGCGAGAGAGGTTGCCATCCTGGTTCAACTTGGTGAAAGCCTCAAAGGTGAGCTCATTGGCAAAAAACGTGAGGTTGTCCCAATCGGCCTCCAGCGCGAATTCGCCCTGGAAGAGGAGTCTCATGCCGGAGAGTTGAGTAGGCACGGGATCGACAGATCATTTATTCAGCGCACGCAGAGGATTTTGAACTTCACGCAGTCGTTTGAGAGCCCCAGCAAGTGGCAGACGGCTTTGCGATAAACTTCCAGCTGGCCTGCATAGCGTTCCTCGATTTCAGCGGGGCTGCCGTGGTCGGTCTTGAAGTCGTAGATGATTGCAGAGGTTGGTGATCCTTCGTTGGAGCAGTGAACCAAGACGCGATCGAAGACACCGCTGACCCATTGCCCTTCGAGCGTCACATCAAAGGCCCGTTCGCGCCAAAGGTTGTGAGGATGAGCCGGCTTGGTGAACACCTCTTGAGCGATCGGTTTTTCCAAAAAACCAAGCACGAGTTTTTTTGCTTGTTGCGAAATATTCTCGGACAACCGGGTGCCGGACTCGAGCCATTCCATACCGGCCAGGGCCTCGTGAACCTCGGTTCCGAGCGCGGCAGCGTCGAGGGACAAGGTGGCAAAATTCGATCCGCTTGCGGATTCCGCCTTGGAATCGGACGGCGAAGTTGGCTTGGGAGTCCCCTGGAGTTGGGAGCAAAACGGATTGGCGGTGGAGGCGACCGGGGCGGCGGCGGCATCTCTGATCGCGTGATCCCGATACCAATTCGCATTTCCGATAGAGGTCGAGGTTGCACCAAATTGGAGAAGAAGATGCCGCGCGAAGTTTTTTGCCTTCGTGGTCTCACCCAACTCATTGGTCAAGACATAGAGGGCCTTCTTGGCCCGAGTCAGGGCAACATAGGCCGTGCAAATTTCGCCGAATTTTTCATCGGCCTCCTCGATTTTGAGTTGGGCGTCGAGCACAGTGTCGTGAACGGCAATGTCGTTCGCAGGCATCAAGACCCCCCATTTCACCTCATCGGCTGACGGTCCGAGCCCGATCTTCGCGCCCCCGTTGCCGCCGCCTCTTTTGTCGAGCCCGCTGACGATAACCATGTCGAATCCGAGGCCTTTGGATTGGTGCACATTCATGATCCTGACGACACCCGAGGCCTCGTTTTCCTGGGTTTGGCGATTTTTAACAAAACGGAGGAAATCCGGGATTCCATCCGAAGATTTGCGGCAGGAGTCGAATTCCTCGGCGGCGAGAAGGAATGCGGCCGCGCGTTCTTTTAAGAAGGGCTCGGCTTCGAGATCGGATGCCTCGATCCACCGGCGGATTGTCGGCGCAAATCCCGACTGCGCCACGCTGGCAAGCGTCTCCCTGCGGAATTTCCATCCATCGCCGACACCCCATGCCGCAGTGGCCGGGAAGCCATTCACAACAGCGGCGGCGATCTTGTCGTCGGGCGAGGCACACAGGCGCAACGCAGCGATGAATGCGGCTCCGAGCGGATTGTCCACACAGGGGTTGGTTTTTCCTTCGACTGCGACAGGGATATCCTTCGA
>CAXNGJ010000094.1:0-5483 GCA_964201895.1 Terrimicrobiaceae bacterium | reverse complement strand
AGCTTGACGCCGTTGTAAGCACAGAAGATTGCGCCGTTACCGCGCGCGGTTACCGCATCGTTTAACGAGAGCCAAGTCACGAGATCAGCGCGCACTGTTTCGCCGAAAGCATCAGCGCCTGCGGCATCGAAAACAGTCACACCAGAGGTGCCTGTTTTACCCATGTCAGTGCGGAGGGTGCTACCGCTGCTGTAGCCACCATTGCCGTCAAAGTTCTGACCCCACACAGTGGAAGCGTTTGCAGCGAGCTGTGTGATAGACTGAGCGCTGTCATCATAGGCTTTGATGTCGGAGCCTGCTGGGAGCTGGATACCGGCTGTGACACTATCTGTATCGTTGGTGCCACCTGCGGGCACCTCTTGAATGGCTTCAAGTACTGTGGTAGTGGAGTCCACGGTCACATACTGTTTGATGGCGGTGGTGATACCAACGCCTGTCTCAGCCAAGTAGGTGGTGCGGGTGCCAGATCCGTCATTGCGGCCGGTCAAGAACACATTTGTTGTTTCCGAGGCATTGCCGGTGAAGAGGCTCAACGGCTGAAAACCAGCAGCGGCCAAAGCGCGGAATTGCTGTGCTGTGACATTCGTGATCGAAGAGCCCTCGTTGGTCAGCATGGTGAACACGACGACACCGCATGCTGCAGAGGATGGCTGCAGCGAAGCAGAGGCAAACGGCGTGGAGTTTTTGCTCACATCAGAGAATGCGATTTCCGATTGGGAGGCTGCTGTTGTCTTGGCAAACCCACCTGTGCTCGTGTGTGTTTCACCGCCGCCGACGGCGGCAGCAGTCACGAAGTTGCCAGGGATATCGGTGTAGTATGTTGGGTCCGAGGCAGGACTATCAACCAGCGCCTTGATGCCTTCAACAGAGCCGTTGAAGGATGTGCGGATGGTGGTCACCCCAGAAACCGCTCCAGAAGCACCTTGAAAGGTACCCTTGAAGATGGCGCGTGTTGAACCGTTAAGCCCCCCCGAAGCTGCATCGTGGGAAAATTGGAAGGGTTGCCCTGAGGCAACATACCTGGCCTTGATGGTATCGAGAGCCGCTGCGCGAAATGCAGTGGCACCCGTGATGTCGACTGTTACATCGGCAAAGGCCGATGTCGTGAGTGAGAGGGCAAGGAGGCCCGTGATGGATTTTAATTTCATATTATTGAATTTATTTGACTGTTAATGTATTTTGTATTTATTTGTGATTTATGGATTAAGCTTTTGCTTTGCGGCGGCGGAGATAAAAAACTCCGGCAAAGACCGCGCCCACACCCATGAGGGCATAGGTTGATGGCTCTGGAACAGCGGTCGTGACAAATGAAATATCACCAGCTGTGTTCAGAACAACCGTGCCTTCGAAGGATCCGCTGCGCAGAGGACCGTCAACCTGACCGGTGACAAATGTTTGACCGGTTCCGCTACCGCCAGTTGCTCTGGCAAGCACACGGTAAAGGTCGAGTGCGAATACCGCGTTCCCGGCCGAATCAAATGATCCCAGCGTGGAGCCCGTGCCGCGTTGTTGAACACCCCCGTCGAAAGCACCAAATGCAGGTCCTTGAATCCCTGCGGAGAGGAATGGGTTTGCATTATCAATACCCGATGTGGATGTGGGAGATTGCGCGACAGCTGTGCTGTAGGTGGTCTCCAGAATGTTATTCTGCGTGTTCATTGCAGACGCAGCCGTCGTCATCGCTGTGTTACCGGCAACGCTTGGCGCTGTGGAATTCGCTTGCCCGATGGTGCCGAGGGCACTGCGTGCTGCGGAAACATAGAGCGTCCTGTGAGGATCTCCATTTGTGAGCGCGCTGTTTGTGTTATTGGTTCCCCATACGCCAGCGAGACCGGCGTAGATGGATGTATTGGTTGCCCAGCCTGCTCCGAAGGCGCTTACGAGGGTGCTGTTGATGTTTAAGAAGTTGAAGTTGTTGGCAACATCGACTCCTGCGGCGGCACCACGAAATGCTGTGGCTGTATTTCCGAGTTTTGCATAGACGGTTTCTGATCCTCCCTCTTGCTGGAAGAAGAGAACGAGATCACCGGCTGCATAGTTTGTGTTCTGCGCTTGGACTGCCGTGGCCGAGATCGCGAGCGATCCCGCGGCAAGAACCAAAGCGCGCAACTTGGATTTGAATTTTATCATGTTTATTTAGTTTATTTAGTGTGTTGGTTTGGTTGGGCAGGGAATGGAGGAGTCCTTGCTTGAAATGAGTAATCGTCAATTGCCCCCAAAGAGCCAAAGAAAGAATTGTGACAAGTTCGTCACATTCATCCGGCACGGTTTTTCTTCTTTTTTGAAGCGCCGCAAACCTACACTGGGAGCCTATGAGCGCGTCTTTGCCTGCCACTCCCAATGTCTCGGTCATCATGCCCGTCTTCAACGAGCGGGCCACTGTGGAGGCCGTTCTGCAGCTGGTGCTCGCACAGCCGTGCGTGGCCGAAGTGGTGGTGGTGGATGATTGTTCCACAGATGGCACATTCGAAGTGTTGACAAACGCGGCGGCGGCCGAGCAGCGAATCCGCCTGCACCGGCACGAGCGCAACCAAGGCAAGGGCACAGCCCTGCGAACCGGCATCAGCAAAGCCTCTGCGGACATCGTGCTCATCCAGGACGCCGACCTCGAATACGATCCCGCCGACTATGCCGCGCTTCTCAAGCCCATTCTCAGCGGCAAGGCGGATGCCGTCTTCGGCTCCCGCTTCATCGGCTCGCACGAACACCGCGTGCTCTATTTCTGGCACTCGCTCGGCAACCAATTCCTCACCCTCCTGTCGAACATGACGACGAATCTTAACCTCACGGACATGGAGGCCTGCTACAAAGTTTTCAAGCGCGAGCTGATCCAATCCGTAACCCTCGAGGAAAACCGCTTCGGCATCGAACCCGAGATCGTCGCCAAGATCGCCCACACCGGCGCCCGCATCTACGAAGTCGCCATCTCCTACCACGGCCGCACCTACGCCGAAGGCAAAAAAATCGGCTGGAAAGACGGCCTCAGCGCCCTCCGCTGCATCCTCAAATACGGCCTCCTGCGGTAAATCCCCGCCACTCCAAACTAGGGGTCAGTGTTCATTTTCTTTCATTTTTTCCAGAGGCCACATGACAGGATGTCGAAACAAGACTCGCGAAATGAACTCGCGCGCTGATGGAACTGATGCGGACCACATCACACATCGCCATCCTCATGCCCCTAAAAATGATTCTGCAATCCATGATTCTGCCACCCCCTTTGAGGTTCACACGCCAGCGTCATTCACGGTCGAGACGACCATGCCCCCCTCTTTCGCACCCCGCGCGCCAGCGCGATTCGAAACTTGGGAGGGTTCATCCTCCGGCATGACCCATTATTCAGCAGCGCAGCGGCGTTTTCTGCTTAATTTGGCAACTCTGCCGCGCGGAGCTTAAAGCTCGGCAGCGAACGATTCGAGGTCGGCGCAGGTGATGGCAGCGCGAAGAAGACTACTGAGTTTATTGAAGTCGGAGATCGCTTCGATCTCCTCGCGCAGACCCTCCGGGACTCGCTGAAACCGGATTCTCAAAGCCTCGACAATGTCCTGCTGCTTGGAGAAAATCAGGCCTTCTTCGCGACCTTCTTCACGGCCTTCTTCACGGCCTTCTTGACGACCTTCTTGGCGAAATTGTTCAGCGAGTGAGCGGGTTTCTTCGCGACCTTCTTGGCGAAATTGTTCGGCGAGTGACATGGCGTTTTGACTCAGTTTGGAGTTGCTTAGCGTCTGAAGTTTCCTGTGAAATGCGGGCTTGTCAAGGTCGCGGTCCAGGATGTAGCGCATCAACATCTCGAATGCAGTCGGCGACAACTGGACCAGCAAGGTCTCGTCCCACACAGGGTCGTCCAGCAGAGCTTGCAGTTTTTCGGCCTTCAGCGCGCGCAGCGCAAGGATTCCCATCGGCGTCCCGAGAATCTTGTCGAACGGCATCCGGTAGAGTTCCACAAGTTGGAATTCAAAGTCGGGGATGTGCTTTATGAGCTCCTCCCCCAACCCTTCGGGAGAGTCGATAAGATCGGCGAAGCGGGTCGAACTTTTCCAAGGCTTGTTGTCCTGAGCCAGAACGAGGGGCAGGATTGGCGGGAGCTTTGTGGCAGCAGGATTGGTGCGCAGATGATCATTCCAAATGCGCACCATGTAAGTGAGCAGGCGAAAGCCGATGAGCGGGTCTTCTGCATTTTGATGCTCAAAGAGGATATAAAGGAAGGCGGGGTGGCCGTCGATTTGCGCTGTGAAGAGGAGATCGCTCGAGGTCGAGGCGAATTCCGGATCGATGAAACTGCCGCTGGCCAGACTCAGGGTGGTCCAGTCGATGCGGCGAGTGAGCTTGCCCGGCAGGTGCCCCTCAAGAAAGGCGCGGGCGTTGTCGGGATCAGAAAAGGTCGACTTGACGAGCTTGTCATGGGGTTGGTGGATCGGACCATCTGCCATGAAGGAAAGGAAAGTGTGGGAAGCAAAAAGTGGAAAGCAGAAAATAGCTCAGGCAACATAAGGTGCACTGATCGCAGATTGTGAGAATGGGAGGGCACCGTCTAGTATGGGCAAATTTCAACTCGAGCGAATGCAGATTTCGCAGAACAATTCGCATAGAAGCCGATTGTCCCAGGCTGGGACGATCACTGGGCGACTATCCACTATCCAAAGACGAGACGGAGCTCGTCCCTCCAAGCCCCTCCCGTGAATCCTACCCGTCACGCCGGAGTCGCGAAGAGCGTAGGCGAAGCCTTTCGAGAATTCTCCACCTTTGACAACCGGGCTTCCATCGTAATACAGTCAGTATGACATGAAGACCATCACGGCAAAAATTCCCGATGCTCTGAACGAAAAACTCAGGAAATCTGCCGCTCTGAAAAAGGAGCATTTTTCCGAAACAATCCGGCGTGCGTTGACGCGGGAGCTTGAGGGTGAGGTAGACTTCGCCGCATTGGCCGCACCGTATTGCGGGATGTTCAGCGGTCCGTCGGACCTCTCCACGCGCGAGGGCTATGGAGGTCCGGACAATCGTTGATGCCGGTCCGTTGATCGGTTGGCTCAATGCCACCGACCAATGGCACGGGTGGAGTGTGTCCGTTCTCAAAAAAGTCAAAGGCCCGATCCACACCAGCGAGGTTGTGCTTGGCGAAGCCTGTTGGAATCTGGGAGGCAACACCAAACCCGTTCACGCCTTGCTCAGCTTGGTGGGCAAAGGCTCCATCCGGCTTTTGCGCCCATGGCCAGAAAATCTCACCCGCACACAGGAACTGATGCTCAAGTATCCCACGATGGACGTCGGCGATGCATCGATCGTTGTCTTGTCCGAACAGAATCCCAAGGCGCGAATCATCACCACAGACCGCGCGGATTTTTCAATCTACCGCCGCTTTCGTTCCCAGAAAGTCCCCGCCATTTTCCCAGGTTAGACGAAACAGAAAATTTGTTATCGTAGTGCGGTCTGGTGCGGCGAGTGCGCATACGGGCAGGAAGCGGGATCGGAGAGAAGCGGCGTCT
>CAXNGJ010000093.1:0-5547 GCA_964201895.1 Terrimicrobiaceae bacterium | reverse complement strand
TGAATCGGAACAAAGAAGTCATCCCTCGCCGCACGATCGAGAAACCACCAAGCGCGGAACTCCGTCACGATCAAAAAGACCAAGATACGCTGCCGCCTTATGACGTTCTCGATGCCATTCTGAAACTATATGTGGAAGAAAATCGTGGTGTGGGCGAAATCGTGGCCGCTGGCTTCGATGCCGAAATCGTGCGCTGGGTCACGCGCAAGGTGGATTTCAACGAATACAAACGCGAACAAGCAGCTCCCGGTCTCAAGATCACGAGCCGTGCATTCGGCATGGGACGGCGCATGCCAATCGCTCAAAGGTTTTTCTCAAAATGAACGCCTCATGGGCATTTTCCAAAGTGTCAACACTGTGTGAACAACTTGTGAATCCTTGCCAGCAAAGTTCAACAACCCATCGAAAATCCAAAGTTTTTCAGAGCCATTTTTTTTCCCTCACAGCTTCTTCACAGAGTCAAAAACGCGTGGAACACCCACTGGGAGCCTGAGGAACACACTTCTTCACGGTTGTTCACAGTATTAAGAAGAAGAATAATCCTGAAAAATTATTTCCTTATTATTAAAGCGTGTGAACAACCTCACAGCGGATGGGATTTCAGACTGTTGAACACACTTTGCACTTACCGCCCAACCTGCTAAAAATTCGCACCAACCATTCATTTCAACCATCATGTCACAAGGCCCAGTTTCGCAATTCATCGATCTTCACTACCGCCACTTCAACGCCGCTGCTCTGAAGGATGCCGCTGAAGCCTATTCCCGCCACCTGGACGAAGGCGGCATCATGCTGATGACACTTGCAGGGGCGATGAGCACGGCGGAGCTGGGTATTTCCCTTGCCGAGATGATTCGGCAGGGAAAAGTCCACGGTATCGTTTGCACAGGAGCCAATCTTGAGGAGGATATCTTCAATCTTGTAGCGCATGATTTTTACGAGCGTATTCCGCACTACCGTGATCTGACACCAGCTGATGAGCAGGCACTTCTCGCTCGCCATATGAATCGCGTTACCGATACCTGTATTCCTGAGATGGAGGCCATGCGTCGGATCGAGAACGTGATTCTTAAGGAATGGATGGCTGCCGATGCCAAAGGGGAGCGTCTTTTCCCGCACGAGTTCTTTTGGCGGATTCTTGATTCGCCCGATCTCCAAAAGAGCTTTCAGATTGATCCCAAAAACAGCTGGATGATCGCAGCCAAGGAGAAAAACCTCCCGATGTTTGTTCCTGGTTGGGAAGATTCAACGCTCGGCAACATGTATGCCGGCCATTGCATTGAAGGAGATATCAAAAATGTTCACACCGTCCGCTCTGGCATCGAATACATGATTTCGCTGGCTGATTGGTATGCGCCGACCAGCTACAAATCGTCGATTGGCTTCTTCCAAATTGGCGGCGGCATCGCAGGTGACTTCCCGATCTGCGTGGTTCCGATGCTCCACCAAGACCTTCGCCGCACCGACGTGCCGTTGTGGGGTTACTTCTGCCAGATTAGCGATTCCACAACGAGCTATGGAAGTTATTCCGGTGCAGTTCCAAATGAAAAAATCACTTGGGGCAAGCTCGGCGAAAACACGCCGAAATACGTGATCGAGTCCGACGCCACAATCGTTGCTCCGCTCATCTTCGCCAAGGTTCTCGGCTGGTAATTACGCCCTTATTACGAGCCGTGCATCTTAAGACTTAATTCTTAAAACTTAAAACTTCTTCCATGCACATCCTCGACATTCTCAAACCGGGAAAACCGACCGTATCGTTCGAGTTTTTTCCACCGAAGACTGCCGAGGCACAGAACGCTCTCTACGAGACAATCCGAGAGCTGGAAAAAATCCATCCGAACTTCGTCAGCGTAACCTACGGAGCGGGCGGTTCGACCCGTGAGCTCACGCACGATCTGGTTCTGCGCCTGAAGACCACCACCGCGCTGGACCCCGTGCCGCATTTGACATGTGTGGGTCATACCCGCGAAGAAATCACGGCCATCCTCGAGCGCTATGCCGCCGCTGGTGTGAGCAATATTCTCGCTCTCCGAGGCGATCCCCCACGCGACAAACCGGATTACAACCATGCGGGGGACACCTTTCCGCAGGCGGTGGATCTTGTGCGTTTCGTCAGAAGTTTCAGCGGACATCCCGACCCCCGTGGCTTTGGCGTCGGTGTGGCCGGTTTTCCAGAAGGCCACCCCGCCACGCCCAATCGCCTGTTGGAAATGGACTACCTCAAGGCCAAGGTGGACGCCGGAGCGGATTACATCTGCACCCAGCTTTTCTTCGACAATCACGATTTTTACGACTTCCGCGAGCGATGCGCGCTGGCCGGCATCCATGTGCCGATCATTGCCGGCATCATGCCTGTGACCAGCCAGTCCTCGATGCGCCGTATGGCCGAGCTTGCAGGCGGCGCGCGTTTTCCCGCCCGTCTTCTCAAGGCCTTGAAACGCGCTGGCGACTCGAGTGAGGCATTCCGGCAGATCGGCCTGCACTACGCCACCGAGCAATGCGCCGACCTCCTCGACCAAGGCGTGGCTGGCATCCACCTCTACACGCTCAACCAATCCACCGCCACGCGAGAGATTTGCCAGCGGCTTGGAATTCTTTAAACCATCCGCCAATGGCTGAAATTCCGGACGCCATCGCAAAAAAAGAGGCCAAGCTTCTCAGCATCCTTTCCTCCGATATTCTTGAGCTTGCGCCGGATTTCAGAACAACAGACGACCTCTTCGAAGCCGGATTGGATTCCATGTCAATCATGCGCCTCCTCATCCATGTCGAAACCGCCTTTGGATGCCGCCTTCCTGTATCGCAAGTAAACCGGGAAAATTTCTCCACCGTGAAAAAAATCGCCGCACTCATTCCGGCTGAGTAATTCCGCGCTGTGAGTTCCCCGGAAAAAATCGACATTCTGGTCGTGGGCGGAGGCACAGCAGGGATCGCTGCCGCTGTGTCAGCCGCACGGGCCGGGGCAAGGACGCTGCTCGTGGAACGCCGAAACGCCCTCGGTGGCATGGCCTCCAATGCCCTCGTGCACACGCTCTGCGGACTTTACCTGCTGCGGAATGATGACGCACAGCCTTTGGCCTACGCCAATGAGGGCTTCCCACGCGAGTTGGCCGAGCGTCTCATCCAGGCAGGAGGCGCCTCAGGGCCGGTGCGAATGGGAAAACTCGACGTCCTACCGCATCAACCCGCCGCCCTCGCCGCCGTGGCGGATGACATCACCCGCCAAACTCCAAACCTCACTGTTCTTCTCCACACAGACCTCACAGACCTCATCTCAGGTTCAGGTCAAATCCAAGCCGCGCATCTGCAGTCGCGAGGCCATGTCTTTGAAGTCGCAGTGAACTCGCTCATCGATGCCTCGGGTGATGCCGAAGCCGGTGCGCTTGCGGGTGCCGCTTTTGAGTGTGCGCCAGCGGATCGACTTCAACGTCCGGCCTATATTTTTGGAATCGGTGGCGCACACGAAACCGCTCTGGCTGGTGATGCCCGCCTCAGGCTTGCGCACCTCATCAGCGGCGCGGTGGCATCAAGCCAGCTTTCCGTCGAAGCGCTGGGCGTGGCCTTCCGCCATGGTGTGAGCCAAGACGAAATCTGGGCGACAATCGATTTGCAGTCTGATCCCTACGACCCCTGTTCGCCGGAGTGCCTCACTCGCGTGGAGGACTGCGGACGCCGCGTTTCATTTGAAATCATCCGTTACCTGCGGGCTCATGCTGAGGGTTTTGAAAATGCGCGCATCACCTGCACGCCCGCGCAGGCAGGCATTCGTGAGAGCCGCCGCCTGAGCGGGCTGGCCTGCCTCACGGAGGACGACATCCTCCAAGGCAGGCAGGTTGATAACCCCGCCGCCCTCGCCTGTTGGCCATTGGAACTTCGTGAGAACGCCAAGGGTCCGCGCTTCCGCTTTCCTGAGGAGAACCGTCCCGCTGGGATCTCACTCGATTGCCTGCGCTCGCGAACTTTTGAGAACCTCTTCGTCGCCGGCCGCTGTATTTCCTGCACCCACGAGGCCCAGGCATCGATCCGAGTCACCGGCACATGCCTCGCAACAGGCGAGGCGGCAGGGAGAGCGGCGGCCGCAATTTTGAGATGAATATCGCCGAGGAGATTTTTAAAAAAGCCGATCCCAACGCGGTGGCCGTTTTTCACGACGGGCAAGAAACAACCTACGCCGTACTCGATGAAAAAAGCGCCCGGCTCGCTCGGCAACTCCGCCCGCTGATCGATTCCCTGCCTTGCCCGCGAGTCGGTCTTCAATATGCCGATGGGGTGGATTACATCGCACACGCCCTCGGCATCCTGCGCGCTGGCGGGTGCTTCGTTCCCATCGCTCCCGAGCTTTCTGCGCCGGAGCGTCAGCGGCTGATTGAGGAGGTTCGCCTCGATGTCATCGTTAAGGAAGCCGAGGCCGGCGGCGCGCTGCTCGAGTCGCTTGACCATTCATCCCCGTCTCCCGATTGGATCAAACCGCTTGCGGAAATACGCCCCGCCTTCATCCGATTCACTTCTGGCACCACTGGCCATGCCAAGGGCATCACGCTTTCCCATCAAACCCTGCTGGATCGCATCACAGCTGCAAACGACGGTCTCGGCATCACACCTGCCGACCGCATCCTCTGGGTGCTTCCCATGTCACACCACTTCGCTGTCTCGATCATGCTCTACCTCTGGAACGGAGCTGGCATTGTTCTGCCGCTTTCGAGCCTGCCAGGTGATCTTCTCGAAGCTTCGAAGCGCACCCGCGCCACAGTCCTCTACGCGGCACCTTTTCATTACGAGATGCTCTCTGGTTGTGACGGCCCCGCCGATGTTCACTGGCGACTGGCTGTCTCCACCACGGCGGCCTTGACTCCATCCACCGCAGAGAAAATTTCTAAAAGGTTCGGCATATTTCCATCCCAAGCACTCGGCATCATGGAAGTCGGCCTCCCCTGCCTGAATTCTCCCGCACCCGATCTGCGTCCCGCATCGATTGGTCTTCCCCAGCCTTCTTTTCAAGCCAAGCTCAAGAATTCTCAGCTTTTTCTGCGTGGCCCCGGATTCCTCGATGCCTATCTCTCTCCCTGGCAACCACGCTCTGAAATCCTGGATGAGGAGGGGTGGTTTTCCACAGGCGATATCGCCGAAATCGACACGGAGGGTTTTATCACCCTCCGTGGCCGCACCAGCACGGCTATTTCTGTTGGCGGAATGAAGTTTTTCCCCGATGAGGTGGAAGCTGTTCTCAACACCCATCCCGCTGTGGAACTCAGCCGCGTCTTCGCACGCTTGCACCCGGATTTTGGCATGGTTCCGGTCGCGGAGGTGGTCACAGCCGCTGGCGTCGAACCGCCTTCTCGCCTTGATCTGCTCAAGCTTTGCCGCCGCGAATTGTCCGCCCACAAAGTTCCCGTCGAGATTCATTTTGTGAACGGCATCCCGCAGACGCCAAGCGGCAAAATCAAACGTCAATGAAACGCCTCATTCTCCTTTTTTCGCTCCTCCTCGCTGCGCCCCTCCGCGCAGAGGATACCCAGACAATCCTCCGCGACTGGATTTCCAAAC
>CAXNGJ010000092.1:0-5554 GCA_964201895.1 Terrimicrobiaceae bacterium | reverse complement strand
GCCCTCGACCTCCTCGTGGTGGTTCCAAAAAACATAGGTCGAAACGATTTTGATGCCGCCGTCTTTCATTTTTTCCAGCGCCTCGCGCCACTCGGCGCGGGGATATCGGGAAAAATGAATCTCGCCCATGATAGGGAACCAAGGCTTGCCATTGAGGAGAAGGCTGTGGCTGTCGAGTGAGATTTCGTCCCCCGCCGGGTTCCGCGTCGTGCCGAGTTTGAAGTAGCCGGAGAGCGGAGGCTCGGGGGTATGAACCGTTACCGTGTGGGTGTCGACCTCCAGTGGTGTGGTCAATGTGAGAGTCATGCTGATTCCCGCATATGAGACCGATTTGAAAACATTCGTTATCATGGCACGGACCTCCGGAGTGGGTTGTGGGGGGGTGAGTGGAGTGGGGCTCTAAGGACTCATGTTGATCTTTTGGCGAGCGGTTTGGGGTGGGGTAAAATGTCAGGCTGAGGGTTGGGGAGGCCTATGTGGTTGGACAAATTTGCGTGGGGTTTGTTCAAACGGGGGATCAGAAAATTTAACCACAATCGAAAAGGCGGGGCCTTTGAGATAGAGCAACCGTAGGTTGGCCCGAAGGGCGAGCCGAGCGGGAGCGAGCGAGTCAAAGTGCACGGAGGACACGGAGGGGGAAGGAGCGGCAGCAATTAAATGGGACGGCGACGGCGCGCCATCCCTACCATGGGGAACGAAGCGCGCTGCCGCGCGGGAGTGGAGATCAGGCGAGGCGGCCGCAGCAGGATTTGAATTTTTTGCCCGAGCCGCAGGGGCATGGGTCGTTGCGGCCGGCTTTGGGGAGTTCGCGCTTGATGGGGAGTTCGAACTTCGGAGCGGGCGGTTGGTCGGGCGTGGATGGCCGGGACTGGTCTTCGGGAGCGGCTTCCGGATTGAGGGCGAAGTCGGGACGGGAGAGAATCTGCGGGATGTTGGCGAGCATTTGCTCGAAGGCTTGCAGATTCGTGGTGCTGCGGAAGAGGTTGCCGAGGACTTCGCCTTTGATGGTGTCCATGAGGTCAACGAACATCGCGTAGGCGTCGTTTTTATATTCCACGAGCGGATCTTTTTGGCCGAAGGCGCGGAGGTAAACGGCGTCGCGGAGTCCATCCATCGCATAGAGGTGCTCCTGCCAGAGGCGGTCGATGGCGTTGAGGATGATGTAGCGCTCGAGGCCGCGCAGGGCGTCGGGATTTTCGAGGGCGGCTTTGCGCTCGTAGGCGTCACGGATGGTTTGGATGAGGAAATTTGCATTCTCCTCGATGGAGCGTGTGTGCAGGGCGGCTTTCTCCTTGGTGAGACCGAGCGGAAAGGTCGTATTGATCCAGTGGAGGAGTCCATCGTGGTCGGGTTCGTCGCCTTCGGGCGATTCAAGGAAGGGCGAGATTTTTTTAGGAACGACCTCGTTGATGACTTCGAGGATGAGTTCGCGTGGATTCTCGGCGTCCATGACTTCGTTGCGGTAGCCGTAGACGACTTCGCGCTGCTGGTTCATGACATCGTCAAACTCGAGGGTGCGCTTGCGCATCATGTAATTCCGCTGCTCGACGCGTTTCTGTGCGGTTTCCACGCTGCGGTTCAGCCAGGGGTGCTCGAGTTCCTCGCCT
The DNA here is from genome assembly GCA_964201895.1 of Terrimicrobiaceae bacterium. GTDB lineage: Bacteria > Verrucomicrobiota > Verrucomicrobiia > Chthoniobacterales > Terrimicrobiaceae > UBA967. The sequence goes on along the minus strand of CAXNGJ010000092.1, from coordinate 3,947 downwards.
TCTTGGAGGCCGAAGGTTTCCATGATTTTGGTCATGCGGTCGCTGGCGCCGAAGTTTCGCATGAGGTCGTCCTCGAAGCTCACGTAGAAGCGGGAGCGGCCGGGATCGCCTTGGCGGGCGCAGCGGCCTCGGAGCTGGCGGTCGATGCGGCGGGATTCATGGCGCTCGGTGCCGAGCACAAAGAGGCCGCCAACTTCAGCGACGCCCTCGCCGAGTTTGATGTCGGTGCCACGGCCGGCCATGTTGGTTGAAATGGTCACGGCACCCTTGAGGCCGGCGCGGGATACGATTTCGGCCTCCTGCATGTGGAATTTCGCATTCAGGACAGTGTGCGGAATTTTTTGGAGCTTCAGCATGCGGCCGAGGAGCTCGCTGGATTCAACGCTGGCTGTGCCTACGAGGACCGGCTGGCCTTTGGCGTGGGCTTCTTTGATGGCCTCGATCGCGGCGTTGTATTTTTCGCGGCGGGTCTTGTAGATGCGGTCGTTTTCGTCGAGGCGTTGGACCAGGCGGTTGGTGGGAATGACATTCACATCCAGGCGGTAGATGTCGTGGAACTCGCTCACTTCGGTCTCGGCGGTACCGGTCATGCCAGCCAGCTTGTGGTAGAGGCGGAAGTAATTCTGGATTGTGATGGTCGCGAGGGTTTGGGTCTCGCGGTCGATCTGGACGCCCTCCTTGGCCTCGACGGCCTGGTGGAGTCCATCGCTCCAGCGGCGGCCGGCCATTTTGCGGCCGGTGAAGGTATCGACGATGATCACTTTGTTTTCCTCGACGACATATTCGACATCCTTCTCGTAAAGACAGTAGGCCTTAAGGAGTTGGGTAATGTTGTGAATGCGCTCGCCTTGGGCGTCGCAATGCTGCTGGCGGGCGGATTTTTTCTCGAGCTTCTGCGCGGCGGCGAGCGCGGCGTCATTCTCAATGTCAGCGAACTCGGTGAGGAGATCGGGAAGCACGAAGGCATTCGGGTCATCGGGATTCAGGTAGGTGCGGCCCATTTCCGTGAGATCGGCTTCGTGGGAGCGCTCTTCGATGGTGAAGTAGAGTTCCTCCTTGAGGGCAACGAGGGCGGCCTTGCCATCGGTATCCTTGTAAAATTCCAGCTCCGCCTTGTCCATGAGCTTGCGCATTTCAGGATCTTCGAGATGGCGGAGGAGGGCCTTGCTGCGGGGTTGGCCGAGCTTGAGCTTGAAAAGGGTGCGGCCTGCCTCGGCAGGTTTGCCGGCATCAACGAGTTCCTTGACCTCGGTGGCGAGACGGTTGCAGAGCATGGTCTGCTTGCGGATGAGCTGCTCCACAAGCGGCTTGAAGCGGTCGTATTGATGGGTCGAAACGGTGGCCGGGCCGCTGATGATGAGCGGTGTGCGGGCCTCGTCGATGAGGATCGAGTCCACTTCATCGACGATGGCGAAGTAGTGCCCGCGCTGCACTTGCTGCTCTCGGCTGGTGGCCATGCCGTTGTCGCGAAGGTAATCGAAGCCGAACTCGCTGTTCGTGCCGTAGGTGATATCGCACTGGTATTGCTCGCGGCGCTGCTGCGGCATCTGGTCATTTTGAATAATGCCCACGGTGAGTCCAAGAAATGTGTAGAGCTGGCCCATCCACTCCGCATCGCGCTGGGCGAGGTAGTCGTTGACTGTGACAACATGGACGCCGCGTCCCGAGAGGGCATTCAGGTAAACGGCCAGCGTGCCGACGAGCGTTTTGCCCTCGCCAGTGGCCATTTCGGCGATGCGGCCGCGGTGCAGCACCATGCCGCCGATCAGCTGCACATCGAAATGAATCATGTTCCAGGTGAGGGGATATCCGCACACTATGAGTTCGCGTCCACAGAGTCGGCGGGCGCCGTTTTTTACCACAGCGAAGGCCTCGGGAAGTATTGCATCCAGCTCGGCCGCCAGTTTGTCGGAATCGGAAATTTTCGTGAGCCGCTCCTTCCACTCATGCGTCTTCGCCCGGAGCGCCTCATCAGACAAGGATTGGAGGCTTGCCTCGATTTCATTGATTTGTTTGACGATTGGCGTCATGTGGCGCAACTCGCGCTGGTTTTTTGAGCCGACGATTTTTTTAAGGATCCAACTGAACATGGCGAAAAATGGTGAGCGCGACATTTAAGGGGGGGAATGCGAATTGGAAAGGGGGAAAAAGCCTACGTATCCACCGCGACCTTCTTTCTTCCCGCATTGCGAAACGCCATCGACTCGGACAGAGTGCTACCGATGAAGCCGGGGCGGTTGACATTTTTTTCCAGACTCACAAGCACGCTGGTGCTGTGGGCGCTGATGTTGGCGACTGTATTCGCGGGGTGGGATATCGGCTTCTTCTCACTGCTCTTCTTCATGGCTCTGCGGGGGCTGTGGGAATACTATCGCATGCTCGAGCACGACGGGATCAGCGTCTTCACGCTCACGGGCCTGATCTGCGCGGCAGCGCTGCTGGTGGGCGGATTTGTCATCGTGCGATCGGAGGGGCCGGAAAACAGCCACGACTTCGAGTTGCTTGTTCTGGTGCTATTTCTCCTGACGATTTTTACCCGGCAGATGTTTCGCGGCACGGAGAACGATCCGCTGCGGGCCATGAGCTACACGGTTTTTGGGCTTTTTTACATTCCCTGGCTTTTCAGCTTTCTCACAAAAATCATTTACCTCACCCCGCGTCTCGAAAGCGGACTGACGACCGGTCAATATTATGTGCTCTATCTCGTCGCCGTGACGAAATTCAGCGATATGGGCGCTTATGTCTTCGGCAGTCTCTTTGGGCGTCGCCCGTTTGCGCCGCACATCAGCCCTAAAAAAACTTGGGAGGGTTTTGTGGGTGCGCTCATCTCATCGCTGCTTTGTAGTTACTGGATGTATGCGCTCATGCCGGAAAAGCTCTCGGCCTTTCGCTTTGGCGACCTCACCGTGCTGGGGCTGTTGCTCGGGTTTGCGGCGGTGGTGGGCGACCTGGCAGAATCGGTTGTGAAGCGCGGCGCACACACGAAAGACTCCAGCGCCATGCTGCCGGGCATCGGCGGAACGCTTGACCTCATCGACAGCATTCTTTTCACGGCTCCGCTGTTGTTTTTCTACATGCGCTTTGTGCTCGGCATTGGGTGAACGGCAATGGAGGCTTGAGTTTTTGCGTGCGCGAATCAGTCTGCCCTCTGACTAGCAGGGCGTATTCCAGCAAACCTTGTTCCAATAATTCTATCTCATGAAAAAAGCACTCATCACCGGCATCACAGGACAAGACGGCAGCTATCTCGCCGACCTCCTTCTCAACAAAGGCTACGAAGTCCATGGCATTATCCGCCGGGCGAGCACTTTCAACACAGCGCGCATTGACCACATTTACTCGGATCCGCATGTCAACGGCGTGAGGCTTTTTCTCCACTATGGCGACTTGGCGGATGGAGTGAATTTGGTGAAACTCATCTACGATCTCAAGCCGGACGAAGTATATCATCTCGGCGCGCAAAGTCATGTCCGCGTGAGCTTTGACATTCCAGAATACACCGGCGATGTCACCGGCATCGGCACCACGCGCATCCTCGAAGCCATGCGGGAAGCAGGCGTGAATGCGAGATTTTATCAGGCCTCCAGCAGTGAGATGTTCGGTAAGGTGCAAGCCGTTCCACAAACCGAAACAACACCCTTCTGGCCACGCAGCCCCTACGGTGCGGCAAAAATGTATGCTTATTGGATCACCGTGAACTACCGCGAAGGCTACGGCATGCACGCCTCGAACGGCATCCTCTTTAACCACGAAAGCCCCCGCCGGGGCGAAACCTTCGTCACCCGCAAAATCTCTCGCGCCGCGGCCGCCATCAAACTCGGCAAGCAGCAACACCTCTATCTCGGCAACCTCGATGCCAAGCGCGACTGGGGTTACGCCCCCGAATATGTCGAAGCCATGTGGCTCATGCTCCAACAGGATCAACCGGACGACTATGTCATCGCCAC
>CAXNGJ010000091.1:0-5574 GCA_964201895.1 Terrimicrobiaceae bacterium | reverse complement strand
ACCCCATAAGCCTGCATGCGGTAGGGATCCGGTTGAATCTCCACCTGACGGATGCCTCCGCCCATGTTGAGCACTTCCGCGACACCGGAGATGTTTTGGAGGCGGCGCTTGATCGTCCAATCCGCGATCGAGCGAACTTCGCTTGGAGTCAGATGGCCCGGCTCGCCCTTGGGAATCGTTGATCTCACGCCAACGAGCAGGATTTCGCCCATGAGCGACGCTGCGGGGGTCAGGAATGGCTGGATGCCTGCCGGCAATTGTTCGCGCGCGGTCTGGAGTCGCTCTTGCACAAGAAGGCGGTTTTTTTGAGGATCGGAATTCCAGTCGAACTCGGCATAGACGAGGGAGAGCGAGACGTCGGAATTCGACCGCAGGCGTGTCAAGCCTGCGACGCCCATGAGTGCCGTCTCGATCGGTTGGGTGACGCGGGTTTCCACTTCCTCGGGAGCCAGTCCTGGAGCCTCAGTGAGAATCACAACAGTCGGCTTGGTGAGGTCGGGAAGCACTTCCACAGGCAGACGGAGTGCCGTGAAAATCCCAAGCAGCAGAACGAGGGCGGAAATTCCCAGCACGAGGCCACGATGTGCCAGCGACCACTCGATGAGCCTATTCAGCATTGCGGCCTTTCCTGCGGGCGGCGACGATGACCAGCAGCACAAACAAGCCTCCGCTCACGAACATCCAGAATCGGCTTGGCTCAGTTGTTTGAGCTGCTTCAGAAGGCGCCTTGGTTTGCTGGGTCAACTCCGAGCCGTCCTCCGCATGCTCGTGTCCGTGCGCCGCGTCGAGGGCTTCTTTCAGCGAAAGTGTTCCAGCTCCGGCAAATGCGAGCGAGTAGGCCCCGCGGGTCACGATCTCGTCTGCGGGGAGTAGACCTGACACGATTTCCGCGCTGCTGGCGTTCATGCTTCCAACAACAACCGGAGTTTTGACGAAGGCATTCGGGATTTCAAAGTCTTTCACATAGACGAAGCGGTTCGAGGCATCCCCCTGCAATGCGGTGCGGGGAATTGAAAAAACGCCCTCTTTTTTTCCAACGACAATCGAAAACTCGGCGCGCATTCCCGGGCGAAGAGCAAAATCGGGATTGTTGACATGGAAGGCCGCCTCGACCGTATCGCTCGCGGCATCCGCCACCGCGCCCAGATGCTCCAATTCTGCATCGAAAGTTCTTCCCGGGACGGCTGAGACGCATATGCGCGCGGCTTGTCCTTGTTTCAGTTGCCCTGCCAGATGCTGCGGCACACGGGCGATTGCGTAGACTTCCGAGAGATCCAAAACCTCGGCTAGCACCTTCTCGGGATCAACCGGATCGCCCGGCGCGATGTGCGTCTCACTCACGAGTCCCGAAATCGGAGAGGGGAGGGCAATCGTAGGCGGTGGGTTGCCCGGTTGGCGACTCTCCACCAGAATCGCCTTTTGTCCTTTTTCGATCTGGTGGTCGTTTTTGATATAAACTTCGAGTGCGCGTCCGGGAACTCGGCTACTGATCACCGCGCGACGGCCTGGATAAACTTCGATCTCTCCGAGTGCAAAAAGGCTCTCCTCGAACGTCGTTTCCTCGACGACTTGGGTTTCGATGCGCAGGTTTTTCACCCCGTTTTCATCGAGGATGACGGTTTGGCTCGAGCCTGATCCCGTGGCTGCGTGGAGTGGGGAAGAGGCAATGAGGAACAGTAAAAGAATCGATTTCATGGATTGGTCATGCTTTCGCCGAGGGCGCCGAGCCATTCGTTATAGGCGAGGAAATACGCTTTGCGGGCTTCGAGATCGGAGAGTTCGATTTCAGCGAGGCGGTCACGCGCTCTAAAGACGGCTTGGAGATCCACCTCGCCACGGCCATAGGCCGCCTCACATTCCCGAACATGTTCGTTTGCGATAGGAAGAACCTTGGAGCCGAATTGCGAAGCGGATTGGAAACGGAGGGACATGACGCGATGGGTGAGAAGAATCTGATTTTGCACGGCGAAGCGGAGGGATTCCAATCTCGCGCGCATGTGTTTGCGTGCAGCTTCCCTTTCAGCAACCTTTCCGGAACCGCTTTGCCAGAGGGGTAGGGGAATGCTGAGCTTCAGACCTGCGAGTACCTCGGGCTCGATGCCCGTGGGGGCGTCTCGAAATCTTTCCCCTTCCACAAAGACTCCCACGCCCACATCGTCCCAGCTTGTCGCTTTCGAGAGCGAGACATGGGTTTCGCCCGAGCGCACAGCCATCTCCGCGAGTTCCAAGTCCGCCCGCGTCCCCGCAGGCCTGGACGCTGGAGCCGACTTCGGCAGGCTGAGCTTTTGATTGAGGATAAAACAGGTGTCCGTCGGCAGCCCGAGCCACTCGCTTAATCGCGCGGATGATTCCAATTCGAGGCCACGCAGAGATTCCGCCTTTGCTTGGAGGTTGGATGCAGACAGCTTGGCTTCCTGCAAATCGAGTTGCGAGCGGAATCCGGCATCCACTCCCCCGGCCACGGTTTTCGTGAAAGCCTCCGCCAACTCTGCCTGACGTCTTGAAATCGCGAGCGCCTCGCGCGAAGCGGCGAGATGATAAAAAGCTTTTCGAACGGCCAATGTGAGTTGCCATTCTTTTTCCCTCACCTCCAATCCGGCCATCTGCACGTCCAAATCAGAAAGCTTCCGCTCCAGACGAAGTCGGCCTGTCAGGGGAAATCTTTGCATGATTCCTGCAACCACACGTCCTTCGAAGTCCTGCCCAGCGGCTAGCTCGCCTTCCAATTCAGGGTTCGGCAGGAGGCCGGCTCCGCGCGCCCGGCCCTCCGCCTCCTGCAAGAGGAACCTCGCCGCTGAGAGTTCCTTGTTTCCTTTTATCGCCATAGCAACCGCCGAGTCGGCAGTTAGGGTGGGGGATTGCTCGGCTCGCAGGTGTGCCATTGCGAGAACAAGACAAAAAATGGCGATCGCGCACGGCAGTCTGGAAGTCGATGGAAAGAGCCTCACGCGAATTCTAACGAGAGCGAATCGCCACATCCCTCACGCGTTCTGATTTTTTCCGAGAAATTTCCGGAGCTTCTCGCGGGCGCGGTAGCATTTCACTTCCACAGCCTTTGAGGAAATCCCCAAACGCCGCCCGGCCTCTTCGTGCGACATCCCCTCCAACGCCGTCAGCACCAGAGGTTCGCGCAGGTGAATGGGAAGATCGGCTATGGCGTCCTGCAGGAGTTCCGTGGTCTCATCCTGCAAGGCGCTGGCAGCGGATTCCGGCATGTTCCAGGCTTCATTCACCGTGATGTTTTGGCTCTTCTGCCGCTGCGCGCGGCTTCGAAAATAATCCAGGCAAATGTTGCGGGCTATTCGATAGAGCCAAGCTGCAAAGGGGGCTCGCGGTCGGTATTGCTGAATCTGGAAAAACGCACGCACAAAGGTTTCCTGGGCCAGTTCCTCGGCATCGCGGTGGTGTCCCGTCATGCGCCAAATGAAGCCCGTCAGCTCCGCATGGTGCCGCTTCATGAGCAGGTCGAGCGCCGCAGTGTCACCAGCCTGCAAGGCGGCTACATCCGGCCAATCCGGATCTTGGGTGATGGCTTCCGGCATGCCGAATCAGTCCCGGCGGGTGTTTTCGGATAGACCCTGGACAGTCAACTCGATGAGGTGCCCGTATTGCTCCGCATCCAAGACATCCTTCAACTCGAAGATGTGCTCCAAGGTCGCCTTCTGAAGTTGTCCCATGGCGCTGTGAATCTCCGCCACGGACTTTTCGACCGAAGGCGAGTAGGATTTGTCATGGAGTATGCTCTCAGCCAGCTCGCTGTTGGCCAATCGGATGACCTCCTCCAGATGCCGCTTCGTCTCCTCATAGCGCCGCTCAGATGACAGGCTGCGCCGTTCCTGCTCCGCAGTCATGTTCAGCCTTGTATGAATCCACTCGTGGTAGTCCTTTGCCGGATAAGCCTCATCCCGGCTCACGATTCGGAGGGTGAGGAACGAACTCGCTGCGGAAATGATCGCAATCGCCGCCAGAGCGAGAGCCAGAGGCAGAAGTCTTGGTCTCATTTTCTTAATGCCAAAAAATGACTTGGCAGTCCCGAGGCGGAATAAGAAAAAACTCCGAGATCAAGGTTCCGTGCCGCAACGCGGGAATTCTTCATGTCCGGTGCGGCCCAAATTCCCAGTGCCACTCCCACGCAGGCCGCCACACAGGCCGCAGCCAAAGCCAGGCGACCGGTGCCAAAATCCAACAAACCCCACCGCCAAAAAAGTGCGGGGGTTGAAATGCACTCCACCGCTTGACGATGGCGAATTTCCCGCCATACGCCGGAGCAAAAACTTTCAAAATCCGGTCCACCCCGATTGACAGAGGCCAACTTGGAGAAAACGCTTTCAAGAGGATCAATGGGATTCATACACCCATTTAACGCAGTAAGTACCCCGAAGCCCTCAATTTTTTTCATCCCGCGCCACTTTTCATGGATTGCAAGAAAATGCTCAGTCCTCGACTTGTGATCGAGCAACACAGACTCGTCTCTTCAAGATGACCGTCCAAAGAGAAAAACGGGATGTCAAACTGCAAGAGTCTTGATCGGTGAGGTTGCTCTCGAAGTCTTAAAAAATCTTACACCGACAACTGGGACCGGAAGCCTTTGTCTCGCAGAGGCGCTGGGGCGTAAAAATCCAAAATTTCAAGCAGTTAGCCCTTGCGGTTCAGGTGTTCTCAAGCCGAGGCAATCGAATTTCCAGCATTTCAAAGCCATTCATGGGAAAAATTGGCCGACGCTTGGTGGATGCCTCTCGTTTGAACAGGCGGTCGTAATCATTGGGTGGTAAATGTCGGTTGGCCAGGACCTGTTTGCATTCTGGGCTGCGTTTAACTTGGCTTTTAGCAATATTAGGCATACTGCTCTGCGATAGACGGCCGGTGTCTTCAAATGGATTCAGAAAAAAAATTGCCCAAGTCGAGTGTGTTGCCTGCAAGGAAGTCGAGTGTTTTTCATAAAGAGCCGGACACTGCCTCCGAGTCTCCAATATGGGTTCCTCCCTCGTTTATCGCGCGTGATCACCAAGCATCCCCCGAGCATGGGCGATTTTTCAAATTCAAAAAGCCATCCTTCGCTCCCAAGACCTCTCCGCTCCTTGACGCTCCTTCCGCAGAGACAGCACCTGTGGAGTCCAGCTCTCCCATCGAGGATTTCCCGCCGGTATCCGCCGCTCGGGATCATGTAGCCCCCAAAATATCGTCTGTTCTCGTGGCATCGATTTTTGCAGCCTTGCTGATTTGTTGTGTCCTCGTTGGGTGGTTGGCTTACCATCAGGGCTTTATGGCGTCTCAGAACCGCCTGACGGAGTTGCGCATGGAGCCGCCCATCCCTATCCCTCCGGAATTTCAGGCCACCATCGAGTCCGCCTTGCAGGCTTACACTAAAGGAAATGCCGCCGATGCAGTGGAAATGTTATCCGGGGTTTATCGAAAGAACCAAACTATTCCATCCACTTGCTACCTCATGGCCCTCAATGCCATACAGAGTGGAAACCTGACGCTTGCCAGCGAAAAAGTGGACGAATCCATTTTGAAGGGCGAGAGGCTTTCCGACTCCCTGGCGCTCAAAGCTGCCATAGAAATGGAAAAATC
>CAXNGJ010000090.1:0-5576 GCA_964201895.1 Terrimicrobiaceae bacterium | reverse complement strand
CCTTCTGCGGCGAACACATTCGGGCGAGTGATGTCATGGATGTCTTCGGCTTCACCCCGCATGAAGTCGTGGTGAGCCTCGCGGATAGTTTGTTTGCAGGAGATGCCGGCGCGGCACTCGACACGGTGGCGGCGCAGTCCAACCTCGGCAAAGACCTCTCCCGTCTCACAGCGGAGCTTGTGTCGCATTTGCGCGACCTGTTGGTCAGCCAGGCCACGGGCGGCGAGTGTGCGATCCCGCAAGGCAAGCTCTTGGATTTGGTGGATCATTTCAGCGCGGCCGAATCCGCCATGAAGTGGGTCGCCGACAAGAAACTCCAACTCGATGTTGCCGTCATTAAAGCCCTCCACCTTTTGGATGAGACCAGCCTCACGGATGTCATTGAAACACTGACTGGCCTCTGCAACGGCGAGCCTCCTGCGCCCCGTGCGGAGCGTCCGGCAAGGGTTATTCCAAGAGCGGCAACGCCTCCGCCTGCTCCGGCCCCGGTTTTGCCACCAAGCCCAGCGCCTGACCCCGCTCCCCCGACACCTGTCGTGAGCGCGCCAGTTAAGCCGCAGCCTGTGTTGGAGATGGAGGTTCCCAAGCCGGCCCCGGCTGTTGTTCGAACCCCGCCACCTGTGGTTCAAAAAGCCGCGCCTGCTCCGATTCCCGAACTCGCAGCTCCGGTGGACGCCGCCCTTTGCTGGGAGCGCATCGCGGCGGAGTTTTCCAAGAACTCGGTGATTCGTTTTGGCTGGTTCCGCGAGGGTGTTTTCGACCGCCTCGAAGGTGGTCGCCTGATTGTTCGTTTCCCCGCCGCGCTGCAAGAGGCCGGCAGCTCGATGTTCATGGAAAAGGGCATTAAGGACATCGAATCTCGGCTGCTCCAGGATTTGGGTCAACCGACGAAGATCGTTTTTGAATTCGACGAGGCCCTCCAGGTGGCAGCTCCGCAGCCTGAGCCTGAGCCTGAGCCTGAACCCGAAGCACCCAAAGTCGCCGAGGCTGTGGTGGAAGCGCTGGCGGTGGATCCGATGGAGGAATTTCTCAATGACCCGCTGATCGAAAAAGCCCTCGAAATTTTCAAGGGCACTCTACAAACTCAAAAAATATGAATATCGCAAAAATGATGAAGGAAGCGCAGCGCATGCAGGAACGCATGGCGGAAGCGCAGACCGCACTGGCCAGCCGCACAATCGAAGCCACCACCGGCGGCGGCAAGGTGAAGGTCACGGCCACTGGAGCGGGGGATGTGACAGCCATCAAAATCGACCCGCAGGTTGTGGATCCGAATGATGTCGAGATGCTCGAAGACCTTGTGCTCACAGCTGTGAAGCAGGCGCTTGAGGATGCGAAAAAACTGGGCAGCGACGAAATGGGCAAACTTACGGGCGGAATGAAAATTCCCGGCCTCTCGATGTAATGTCAGTCTGCTCCGACAAATGGATCCGCCGCATGGCGGTTGAACGCGGCATGATCGAGCCCTTTGTGGACGGTCAGATCAAGAAGACCGAAGCCGGCGCGCGGGTCATCAGCTACGGACTTTCGAGCTACGGCTACGACCTCCGCGTTTCGAATGAGTTCAAGGTTTTCACAAATGTTTTTGGAAGCGTGGTGGACCCGAAGGCCTTCGATGACCGCTCTTTTGTGGACATGCAAACCGATGTCTGCGTCGTGCCGCCGAATTCCTTCGCCCTCGCCCGCAGCGTGGAATACTTCCGCATCCCGCGCGAGGTGCTCACCATCTGCGTCGGTAAGTCCACTTACGCGCGTTGCGGCATCATTGTGAATGTGACGCCCTTCGAGCCGGAGTGGGAGGGGCACGTGACGCTGGAGATTTCGAACACCACGCCGCTGCCCGCCCGCATCTATGCGAACGAGGGGCTCGCACAGGTTGTGTTTTTCGAGTCCAAGGAGACTTGCGAGACGAGTTACGCCGACCGCGCCGGAAAATATATGGGCCAGCGCGGCATCACGATTCCGAGAATGTAGAGTGGGCCGCGAAGGCGCGGATAAGCATTATGGAATACGACTTTGTCGTCATCGGAGGAGGCAGCGCAGGATATGCCGGCGCGAGAACGGCGGCATCCCTCGGTCTTCGCGTGGCTGTCGTCGAGGGCGGGCGCGAGGTTGGCGGGCTTTGCATTCTTCGTGGCTGCATGCCGAGCAAGTCGCTACTCGAATCCGCGCGGCGCTTCCGCGTTCTCACGCGTGCCGAAGAGTTTGGTCTGGCGTGTGACAATCCCCGCTTCGATGCCTCGGCGATCATTTCCCGGAAACGTCGCCTCATCGCGGAGTTTGCCGACCACCGCAAGGGACAGCTGGAATCCGGCAGGTTCGATTTTTTCCGAGGCCGTGCAGAGTTTTTGAATGCCAACGAAGTTAGCATTGTGTCGGCGGACGGTTCCTCAACGGCTCTGCGGGGCAAATCTTTTCTCATCGCAACCGGCTCTGAAATATCGATGCCGCACGTGCCGGGATTGGCTGAGGCGGGTTGCCTGACGAGTGATGACATCCTTGATCTGGAGGAAATTCCGAATTCGATCATTGTCCTCGGGGCGGGACCGGTGGCGCTGGAGATGGCCTCCTATTGCCGGGCTTTCGGGTGTGAGGTGACCATCATTCAGCGCAGCCCGCAGATTCTGCGCGGCAGCGATTCCGATGCGGCAGGTGCTTTGGAACAAGGCATGCGGGCGGATGGCATCACGATTCACACGGGGACCAAACTTTTGCGCGTCGAAGGGGAGGGCGATGCCATGCATGTCGTTTTCGAAAAAGACGGAACCATCACCACGCTTCATGCGCAGCGCGTCCTTAACGCCCTCGGCCGCACGCCGGCACTGCGCGGACTGGAAGCACTCGGTCTGGCAACAGATGGCGGGCGCATCAAAGTCGGCGCCACACAAGAGACATCAGTCCCTCACATTTTCGCGGCAGGCGATGTGTGCGGCGGACTCGAAGTCGTCCATATCGCCATTCAGCAAGGCGAGATCGCCGCCACCAATGCGGCCATCCACTTGGGCTGTCATTCAGGCAAACCTCTGGCTATGGACTACCGGCTGAAACTTTTCGCCGTCTTCTCGGATCCCCAATTTGCCAGCGTCGGCGCCACAGAGGCGGAGTTGGAGGCGGCGGGCACGCCCTTTCTCACTGCAACATACCCCTTCAACGACCATGGAAAATCCCTGCTCATGGGTGAGACCCACGGGCTTGTGAAACTCACGGCATCACGCGAAACCGGCGAGATCCTGGGCGGCACGGTTGTGGGCCCGGAGGCGTCCGAGCTCATCCACGAAGTCGTCATGGCCATGCGCTACAGATCCACCGCGCGGGAGTTTGCGGCTGTCCCGCATTACCATCCCACGCTCTCGGAGATTTGGACCTATCCAGCCGAGGAGATTGCCGATCAGATTGTCACAGTCCCTTGAGGAGGCTGTGCAAGTGCTCCGGGATCGCGCGCAAGCCGCGTGCGTAGCGGTTGTCCTGAACTCCATCGAGTTGTTCAACGGCTTCGGTGATGAGTCTGTTGGCTATCGCCTTGGCATTCTCGATCGTTCCCGCCTCGTGAAGAATGGCAGCGAGGGCTGATGGGCTTCCGGGCTCGTCATTGAGCAGCATGTCGCGAAGGGTGCTGACATCTTTTCCAGATTGGAGCATGAGCAGTACAGGGAGGGTGAATTTTCCTTTTTGAAGATCGGTGCCGAGCGTTTTTCCGGTCTCCTCCTCATTGCCGGCGAAGTCGAGGATATCGTCGTAGATCTGGTAGGCCACGCCGAGTTTGGTTCCAAAGGTTTTGAAGCATCCGATCACAGCTGGGCTGGCCTCGCTGATGAACGCTCCCAGCTCGCAGGCTGCGGTGAAGAGGGCGGCCGTCTTCATTTCGATAATGCGGTAGTAGTCGGCCGTGGTCAGCTTGAGGTCGAAGCGTCGCTGGGTCTGAATGATCTCGCCGGAGCAAACCTCGGAGGCGGCGTCCGCGATGCGGCGGCAGATGTCGCTGTTGCTGAAATTTGTGGAAAGCTTGAGCGCGTGGGCGAAGAGCACATCGCCCAGGAGCACGCTGATGGAGTTGCCCCACTTGGCATTGGCGGAGGGTTGGTCGCGGCGGAGTTCCGCTCCGTCGATGATGTCATCGTGAACGAGCGTTGCGATGTGAATGAGCTCAAGGATCACTGCGAGATCCACATGGCCGGGAGTGATTTTTCCTGTGGCCCCGGCGGAGAGAAGCGCCAGAGCGGGTCGCAGGCGTTTACCCCCCGCGCCGCAGATGTATGAGACATAACCCTCCACGGCGGGATCGAAAGATTTGGCCTGGGCGCGGATGCGCTCCTCAACCGTGTAGAGGTGTGGATTGATGAGTTCGAACGCCTCGGCGAAGGAGAGGGACTCGGAGTGGCTCGTGGTGGATGTAGGCATCGGACGGTTTTTCTAAAAAGATGCGGCTTTTGCAGCGAGAATGCGGCGGACGATACAGAATGGGATAACAAGGGCAACGGTAACGGCTGCTGCGAGCAGTGGGCCGGGAATGACGCGGGCGCGGTCGTTGGCCACGGCGCGGAGGCCATCGCGCACGGCTTCCGGTGCGGAAACCACAAAGGCCGGGAAGGTTTCAAAATGGGAGGCCTGGTCTTGCTCTCCCGGCCTGGTCGCGATATCGAAAAACTCGGTCGGCACCGGTCCGGGGCAGAGGGCGGTGACGGTGATACCTCTCGGGCGCAATTCTATGGCAAGGGCCTCCGACAGGCTGGTGACATACGCTTTTGTGGCCGAGTAAACCGCCATGTTCGGGAGAGGAAAAAATCCCGCCACGCTGCTGACATTGAGAATGGCCGCCCGGCCGCGGACGAGCATTCGTCCCACAAGCAGGTGGGTCAAATGGGTGAGTGCGGTGATGTTGAGGTCGATCATCTGCTGCACGCGGGTCCAATCGCTGGACTCGAAATGCCCGTGATCGCCGAGGCCTGCATTGTTGATGAGAAAATTGATATCGAGTTTTTCGTTGGCGAGCCAATCAGCCAGGGCATGGCGACGTTCGGAGTGGGTCAGATCTGCCTCGAAGACGCGGATATCGAGTTGGGGGTGGATCGACCGAAGCGTCGAGGCGAGTTCTTCCAGGCGTTCGTTGCGCCGGGCCACCAGAACGAGCCGCGAGGCGAGCGGTGCGAGTTGGCGCGCGAATTCCGCCCCGAGTCCGGAGGATGCTCCTGTGATCAGTGCCGTGCAGCCTTCAAAAAATTTCATTATGTGTGAGCGGATGATGGTCGGCCCATGTGAACTTGCCTCCTAGTTAACTTACGAGCGGGAGGTCTGGCTGGTTTCCCGATATTGTGCGGTGAAGGGAGGCGGAGTCCTCACACGATTTTTTCCACCGAGATACTTGTGGCAATGGTGCTGGCAAATGGCGTTCTGCTGTAGTAGGCGCCGCTGATCGGTGCAACATCATCATGTCGGCGGCCCACTGCGGTGGCGACGAAGTGATGGTCTGTGAGTACCCCGTTGGTCGGATCCATGCCAATCCAGCCCGCGCCCGGCAGGCAGGCTTCGACCCAGAGGTGCATGGCGCTGGAGGCACGCTTTTCGGATTCAGGCTTATC
>CAXNGJ010000089.1:0-5620 GCA_964201895.1 Terrimicrobiaceae bacterium | reverse complement strand
TGACATGGGTCATTTATGAATCCACGACTTCAGTGGTTCAGAAATTGGCCCGCGGTCAGATCAATGCATCTTTGGATTCTGTCGCCGAGCAGATCTCGAGTCTCTTTGAGCCCTGCGAGCGTATTCTCTATTCACTGAGCAATAATTTCCGCTCGGGAAATGTTCCGCTTGACGATCCTAAGAAACTTGCCACAGAGCTTGCCACGCTGCTCGCCTTTGAAAGAGGAATCACATGGATCAATTTTGGATATGCCGATGGAAGTTTCGCCGGCGCGCAAAGCAAGGATGGCCGAATATCGATCAGCATCTCAAATACTGCAGATGGCAAAGCGGAATCATGGGATATCAGAACGAATGGCTCACTTGAAAATAAGCGCCCTAAAAAGACGTTTGAGGGCTTTGACGCAAGGACGAGACCATGGTTTCAAGCCGCAGAGGTAAAGAGCGGCCCGGCGTGGACGAAGCCCTATGAGTTTGTGAGCGGCGGCCGGGGAATAAGTTGCTCCCTCGCTTACCGAGACCAGGAAAAGCGATTGATCGGGGTTTTGGTGATAGATTTCAGTCTCGAGGAAATCACAAAATACCTCACCGAGCTGGAGAAAAACTCGACATGTGAGCCGATTGTCTTCCTGGAGGATGGCCAACTGCTCGCGCCACAGAAAACCAAACACGCCGAATCCCTCGTTTCAGAAGTCATGTCCCTTTTGGCTGACGACGAAAAGAGGGATGATCTTTTTAAAGACAGTGGACGCGTCGTTAGTGAGTTTTCATCTGATGGCCAACGGCTGATTATCGGTCTCCGCTCGATTCAGATCGCAGGGGGTGTGAAATGCCTCAGCAGTGTGGTGTTCAATCGCCAGAAAACGTTTGGATCGGTTGAAAAATCTTTGCGGGAGAGCGCCATTCTTTCGGTAGTGGCATTGGTCATCAGCCTCATTGTCGCAACGATGGTGGCCAAGCGCATGAGCACTCCCTTGCAGAGCCTCACAAGCGAGGTTGCCAGAATCGGGCGCTTTGAACTGAACTCCATTAAACTTCCCAAATCTTTCATCCGCGAAATCCGCGTGCTCTCGGAATCCATCGGCCGAATGCGCGACAGCTTGAAGTCGTTCTCTAATTACGTGCCCATCCATATCGTCCGCAACTTGGTCAAAACAGGAGGTGTCGCCTCGCTTGGCGGTGAGAGACGCCTCATAACGGTTCTTTTCTGCGATATCGAGGGTTTCACCAACTATGCCGAAAAGGTCACTCCAGAGAAGGCGGTGGATACGCTCACTGGATACTTTGAGGTATTTGGAGAGGCCATTCACAAGGAGGACGGCGTCATCGATAAATTTCTCGGCGATGGGTTGATGGCTCTGTTCAACGCTCCGGCTCCCCTTGCCTTGCATGCGCGGGCGGCCTGTCGGACCGCTATCGAGACCCAGCGACAACTTCTCCAGCGTGGGAGTCATGAGTGGAGTCTCAAAGTAAGAATCGGCCTCCACACGAGCGAGGTGTTGGTCGGAAATGTGGGAACCGCGGAGCGCTTCAGTTACACTGCAATCGGCGATGGCGTGAACCTCTGCAGCCGCTTGGAGGGTCTGAATAAAATCTATGGCACCCGCATCATAGCCAGTTCGGACACGATGAACGCCGCTGGAAGCACTGATTTTGCATGGCGCAAACTGGACCGGGTTGCCGTGGTCGGGCGCACCGAGCCACTTGAAATCTATGAACTTCTGGGCCTGACGAAGGAAGTCCCGGAGGAACTCCTCAAGATCGCTGAAAATTACATGCAGGCGCTAGAGCATTACTTTCGCCGGGATTTTGAACGAGCACTGGACCTGCTGGCAAAAATTTCAGACAGCGATTCGCCCTCCGGCGTTTTGCTTAAGCGCATCACGGAACTTCAGAACCTGCCGCTTGGAGCCTCTTGGAACGGGGTATTCCAAGTGACTAGCAAATAACCAATGCGGAGCGTGTGCAGTGCGTGCGGATCACTCTCCTAATGGAATGCTCGGATTCCATTTGAGCCATTCTGGACGGGGGTCGTGGTTGAGTTCAAAGGAATCCCCGCTCTTGGCTGCAGTTCCCATCGTAGAATTATCGGGCGTGGCAAAGGCGATGCGGCCATCCGGCGCCATGATGGACTCGGTTTGGATACGGAATTGTAGGAAGCCCAGCGAGGCTTTGAGGCCGCTCGAGTCCCAGAACTTCGAGTTGGCCCGCACAAGATGGCGATATTTTTTCTCCACAACAATAGTCAGCATGATCTGGCGACCATCGGATGAAAGCGACTTTCCGGTGACGCGTCCCACATTGATGCCACGGTAGTATACAGAGGCGCCTGCATTGATGGGGGTTGAATCGGAGAGGAGGTTCAGGGTGAGACCGCTTTGAAGGATTTCCTCGGCATCAATGGTTGAACGCCCTGTGAAGGTGTCCGCAAGCCGTTTGGAGGAACCAGGTGTGCACTCGATGTAAACGCCGCTTATGAGCGTTTCGAGGCCTGTGATGCCTTGAAGAGAGATATTCGGGCGGACGATCGAGAAGAATGAATCCTCTCGGCGGAGGAATTCGTAGCCTTGGTTGAGACGTGCCGTCACGACAACCCGCCCCTCGGCGGTTTCTACAGCATCCACCACACCGACAGGCACGCCGAGGTAGCGAAGTGCCGTTTGACCGGGAGCGAGACCTCGCCCGTTGACGAATCGGATTTTAATTGGAGCGGAAAGGGCTCTTGCATTCGTCTCGTCCTCGTAGAGCGCAAACTGGGAGTTTTGAGCAGCCGTCTTGGTTCTCGGCGTAAAGACATCGAATGCGATAGCGCCCTGCATGAGGCCTTGAAGTCCATTGACATCAAACTGCAGGAACCCCGGCCCCGCCTTGATGGACGTAGCCGGAACGCGCCAGAAGCGCGCATCTGCATCCAACGCATTGCGAAACTCCGGGCGAATAATGCCATGAAGGATGGGCTTCTCGCGTTCATCCAGCTTCTTTTCAAGGATCGAGCCCACAACGACGCCCTTGTAAAGGACCGGGGTTCCTTTCCCCATTGGCGGCAGATTTTCAGCTGAAAGCGTGAATGCGAGGCCTTGGCGTTCTGACTGCAGGCGCTCCCACTCCTCATCGGTCACTGAGCGGCCTGCGAAGAGATCGGTGTGCGTTCCTCCCGTGCCGGGGGCGAGTTCGATATAAACTCCGGTAACCAGTGTATCAAGGCCAGTAACGCCTTGAAGGGATACATGAGGGCGCACAAGGGTGAAGGTGGCTGCTGTATCAGCGAGATGTTCGTATTCCGGCATGAGTCGAACCGCTGCAAGAATGAGCCCGCTGGAGGGGCTGGGTTGAACGGAATCCACCAGGCCGATTGGCTGGCCGAGGTAGCAAACTTTGGTTTCGCCTGGCGTGATTCCACGGGCGTTGTCGAAACTCACGGTCAGGAGCCGCCCGGCGCTTCGCGCGGCGAACTCCGTGCCGGACAACTCCAGCAAGGCGTCATTGGAGATTTCGATTCCATTCGTCTCGAAGTGATCAAAAGCCAGAGCGCCTTGCACCAAGGCATCAACCCCCTCGATATCGAGTTTCAATCCATGCTGTCCAAACTTCATGGATGTGGCTGGCAAACGCCAAAAGCGGGAAGTCGTTCGCAGAGTGCCACGATACGCTTGCTCGATCATGACTCGAAGTTCGGGCGCTCCATTTTCATCGATTAGTTTTTCGCGAACGAGTCCGACTTTGACACCGCGATGATAGACCGGCGTGCCTCTATTTAGAAAAGGAATCTGCGTACCCTTGAGGCGCACAGTGAAGGATCCGGGCAGAAGCGGCATGAGCGGGGGCTCGGTGAGTCCGACAAAACGGGTCTCCTGTTCACCACCGGGGTTGCGGGCGCGGATTGAGTTGCCCTGAATGATGGATTCCAAACCAGTGAGCTCTGCAAGGGTGATGACAGGTTTTTCCACCCAGAAGTCGGTTTCGGCGCTCGCAAGGCCTGCCGCAAACTCCTTCAGGCGGACTTTGACCAGAACTTTATTGAGATTCTTATCCAGTTCCACAGCGGACACAGTTCCAGCGTCAACGCCACGATAGACGAGTGGAGTCTTGCCTGCCTGAATTCCGGGAACTTCATCAAATGAAATTTCGATTTCAGGACCCATCGACTTGTAGTCGGTCCATAGAAACCACGCCGTTGCTGCTGCGGCGATGAGCGGAAAAATCAAGACCCATGCAACGCTGCGTTTGCGGGAGTTGCTTACGACACCGTGGTCATTTTGTTCGTGCTGATTGGTCATCGGGATTTTGTCAATGGCTGCTGCCAGATCATGTAAGTTTTATAGATATCCGCGGCGTAGAGCGTGCAAATAATCATCGCTCCAAAAAATAGTGCCCCGACCTCTGCTTGCACACTGGCCAATATTCCGAGTTGGCCGACGGCAACCAGAATCGAGAGGAGAAAAAGATCAATCATCGCCCAAGTGCCAATGCGGTTGAGAAACGCGTGAACATTCATGCGGCGGGATGCGGCGATGTCGGATCCGTGCAGGCCGAGCAGCCACGAAAGTGACACAAGTTTCACCACCGGCACAACGATACTTGCGAGAAAAACCACAGCTGCCACAGGAACAAGTCCGGTATCGTAAAGTTCCATGACTCCCCCCATGACGGTGAGGGATTCCACCTGTCCGGTGATTGTGATTGTCATGACCGGCAGAAAGTTGGCTGGGATATAGAGAATAATGCCTGCGGCTGTGAGGGCCTTTGACAATTCGTATCTCACTTGGTCTGTCACTTTGAGCCCTCCACATAAAGTTCGGCGGATTTCCTGTCGAAGCACTGGACGGCAACCATGGTGAGGACTGCGGTGGCGAGGACCCAGAGCGAGCCAGACTCCCAGTTTACTGTGCCGAGGGTGCGGAGTTTAACGACAGAGACCATGCATGCGATGGCAAAAACCGGCAGGAGATTCCAAGGTTCGAGCGCCTCGGCAAGTCGGAAGGCCACTCCCAATAACGGGGGTCGCTGCTGGAGAGTCCAGCATGCGCAAACGTAAGAGACCGACAGCAGATAGAAAACCGGCGCAAAAATGGCAGAGAAAAAAACAAGCGCGCCGAGGGGCTGGAATCCTTGGTTCCACAGACCTTCGACGCCCGTAATGATTAGGCTTTCCTGGTAATTGCCCGCCACGCTGAAAATAAGAATCGGATTCATATTGGCCGGGATGAGCGTAATCAACGCAGCCATCGCAAAAGCGCAGGCCGCCATCATCGTGCGCCCGGGGTTTGCCGACTTGACCTGCTCGCCACAGCGTACGCAGCAGAGGTATTCATGAGGTTGCAATGGGCGGTCGCGCAATGAAGCATGACAGCGTGGGCACTGAATCCACCCCGGATCGGAAGGTGGGGCTGATGAATTGAGCGCGGACATAGTCGATGACTAAATGACAGCTCCGATCAAGGGTGTGAAACTCATTTGTCCCAAGCTAGCGAGGAACAATTGCAAGGAAATTCCTAACGCGGGCGATTTCAGCCAAGGAAATACCATTGCCTGCCCACATGCCGCTGGAACTGCCCCCGTCGAGATTGATCGCTGTTTTTGGTTTCCATGTATCAAGAATCGAAGGCAGTGCGAGGATACG
>CAXNGJ010000088.1:0-5660 GCA_964201895.1 Terrimicrobiaceae bacterium | reverse complement strand
CTCCGGCCAGGCAGGGAAACATCG
Source organism: Terrimicrobiaceae bacterium (assembly GCA_964201895.1). Classification (GTDB taxonomy): domain Bacteria; phylum Verrucomicrobiota; class Verrucomicrobiia; order Chthoniobacterales; family Terrimicrobiaceae; genus UBA967. Next base: position 5,636 of record CAXNGJ010000088.1, on the reverse strand, counting down.
GTGAGCACCAGGTCCGGTTGCAGGCTTATGGCGGCATCCAGCGCCTCGCCTGCATGGCCTGCCTCACCGCACACCTCGAGTCCAGATTCCCCGGCAATCATCATTTTCAGACCCATGCGGGTCATCGGATGGTCCTCAACGAGCAGGATACGCTTTTTCTGAGGCTTCTTGCTCTTTGGAGAGGGTTTCGTTTTTTTCATTTGGGAAAGTGACAGATCCCACGCACTCCACCGGCAGGGATGCGCTCGACGGCGACAGTGCCTTGAATCGCATCGGCACGGTGACGCATGATTTTAAGGCCCATCCCGTTGCCGCGTGCAGGGGCGGGGGCGTCGTCCTTGATGCCGTTACCGTTATCGGTGATGGCGAGCGTGCATTCAAGCAAATCCAAATCCAAGCGAATTTGAGTGGCATCACCGTGCTTGATGGCATTCTGGATCGCTTCCTGGGCGATGCGGAAGAGGTTGATGGCTTTTTCGATTTCGAGTCTCTGGGAACGGCCCCGGCATTTGGCGGTGCACTGGACTTGAAAAAGGGCGCTGGTGTTTGCCGCCAACTCGTCGAGTGCGGCGGCAAGATTGCCACCCTCGAGTTCCAGCGGGGCAAGGCCACGCGAGAGGAGGCGTACGTGGTGCACGGCACGCTCGAGGGCCCCACTGAGGTGATCGATCTGCTGGCGCAGAATCGTGCCCTTTCTGCGCTTCTTGGAAATGGCCTCAAGGGAGTAGCGGACGCCGGAAAGTTCCTGGCATACACCATCGTGGAGGTCGTGGCCGACGCGGCGGTGCTCCCGCTCGCTGATGGAGATCAACTCGACCTCCAATGCCTTGCGGGCAAGCATCTCTCGCTGAAGCTCATGATTTGAGGATTCCAACTCGGCTGTGCGCTCGCGGATTCTATCCGCAAGCCCGGTGTTGAGGCGATGCATTTCCTGCTCGGCCAGGACGCGGTCGGTGACATTGTTTGCCACCCAGAGGATGGACTTGGCATGGCCGTCGGCATCGAGGAGGGCGGAGAGATGGCACTCGCAAAACAAGAGCGAGCCATCCTGATGCAATGTACGGCATTTCACAAAGTCGCTCACCGCCTGCCCCTGCTTCAATCGTTCCAAAATGATCCCAAATCCCGGCTTGTCATCCGGGTGGATCAAGGCCAAGCAATCCATGCGTCCGCTTTGCAACTCGCGCCGCGTCCAGCCGAACATGTCCTCGGCCTCGCCATTCCAGATGAGGCACTTGCCTTCAGGATCCCACTCCATAACAGCAAGAGGCGTATTGTTCACATGGTATGTGAGACGCTGGACGAGTTCTTGGATGTGACGCTCGTCACGCCGCATGGCGGTAATATCCCTTACGGTAGCAATGAATGTCTGCCTAACCGCCGGCGTGGCGTCACAAACGGCGCGGATGTGGAGAATCCGCGTCTTGCCCTTGATTTCAAGTTGTACCTCACGATCAATCCCTTTTCCCTTTTCCAAGGTCTCCCTCGCAATCCCCTCCCAAAGCAACCCGCACTCTTCCGACATTCCCGCCTCGCGGCAGGTCTTGCCGAAGAACTCCTCAGGCTTATGGCCCATGAGGTCTTGGATGCGGGAATTCACATATAAGAAGCGCGCATCGGCATCCATGCGAAGCACAACATCCGGCATTTGTTCGGCCAACATGCGGAATTGCACCTCGGCGCAAGCGCCACAATCCGGGCTGGGCAGGAGACTATGAAGAAGCCTGTTCATGGTTTGCATTCAAGTTTTGCCATAAGCATATGGTGCTTGAGAACAGCCTCATCCTGCTCAACGCTGCACGCCGGGGGGGGTGAATGCGTATTTATTTCCATATGCAGCATTTACTTACCTTCATAATCCCATGTCAAGCACCGAGAGGGTCGGGAATTTAGCAAAATATGGCATCGGGTTTTTCCCGATACGGGGTATGCTCGTTGTAGAGCCGCACCTCGTGCAAACGGGCGCGGAGATGAGCACCAAAATTTTCGATGATATCGAATGCGCTTTCGAAATGTTCGGAGGACGATGCCGAGCCAGGGCGCCATTCCTCGATCGGTATGCGGACGGCATCCGGAAGCTGCCTGGGCGGCATCAGGAGCGGGATATCGCGAAGTGGCGCGCATTCTCGTGAGTCCAGCGGTGGATGACTGAAGAAATCGATGCCGTTGGGCGTGGTCTTTTCGCGGAGCCAGGAGGCGAAAGAAATGGCACCCGGCGTGGCATGGTCGCCAAGGAGGGTGAAGAGGGCGGAGCCTGCGGCGGCGCTCTGCCTGAGCCACTCATCGACCCAGACCGGAAGATGGGCAGGTTGCTCCTCGCTGCCGGATGCCGAAACGATGACGACATCGGCGCGGGCAGCAGCCGAGGCGGACGGGATACGGGATTCGGAGAAACCGAGTCCGCTCATTTTCCAGACGTTGATCTCCAGCCCGGCATCGTGGGGAATCTCGCTGCGGAGGACCTCGCAGGCCCGCAACGCACGCGCGGCGGAGACGACATTCTCGTAGATAATGACGATGCGGAAGGGCCGGTTGGGGGATTCGGCGGTGGAGGCGATTTCTGAGACTTGGTCGAGGAGTTGGTCCATTGCAGTGGTGTGTTTTTTTGAGGTTTGTTTTTCTGGTATTTGAAAGCCGGAGACACTTGCCCGGCACGCAGGCAGATATTTCATTCCTCGCCGCCTGCCGCGATAGGGTGATCACCTCATGGCGCAGGGAGGCGCTCTGGAACTACGTCTGGAGCCTATGCAAAACCAAATTCACCCGCACCCTGCAGCTTCCCAACTGGAAGTGTTCGACATCGTTCCCGACCGACCGCTCCCGCCGGTGAAGTCGGACGATGAGTCGCTCGCACATTGGCTTCGCGAACAGTCTGAGGACAAACTCCGCGAGCTTCTCGAGACCCTCACGGAATTCTACGGGGAGAGGCACTCATGAGCACGCCGTCCCCATCCGCCGAGAGGCGCGCCATGTCCACGGCTCAAGAAATCACCATCGTCCACCCGCGCAAAAAACAAACGACCCGCGCGGAGAGAATGGTGAGCGAGCTGTTCGCCAGGGCGGATATCGAAATCAACGGCGACCGGCCGTGCGACATCCAAGTCAATGACGAACGTTTCTACCGCCGTATTCTCAAGGATGGCACGCTGGGTTTCGGCGAGTCCTATATGAAGGGCTGGTGGGACTGCGACGACATCGAGGAGCTGTGCGCGCGGGCGATCCACGGCCGCATTGAAACCGCGATCCGTCCGAGTCTCGGAGCGCTGGTGGAAGTGGCATTCTCACTTTTGCTGAACCTCCAGAGCAAGTCGCGCACGCGTGTCGTCGCGCACCAACATTACGACCTCGGGAATGATTTTTTCGGAGCGATGCTGGATCCCTCGATGCAGTATTCGTGCGCTTATTTCCACGGCACGACCGACCTGGCGGCCGCGCAGGAACTCAAGATGGAACTCATCTGCAAGAAGCTCGCCCTCCAGCCCGGCATGCGCCTGCTCGACATCGGCTGCGGCTGGGGTGGCCTGGCAAAGTTCGCCGCCGAGAACCATGGCTGCGAAGTCGTGGGCATCACGATCTCGGAGGAGCAGAAAACCTACGCCGAAGCTCATTGCAAGGACCTGCCGGTGGAAATCCGCCTCCAGGACTACCGTGATGTGAAGGGCGAATTCGACGCCATCGCCAGCGTGGGCATGCTCGAACACGTGGGACCAAAAAACTACCGGCGCTACATGGACCTTGCCAGCCACTCCCTCAAGCCTGGCGGGCTTTTCCTGTGCCACACCATCACGGCAAACGAACCGGGCATCGCGTGCGACCGCTTCATTTCCCGCTACATCTTCGCCAACTCGGCGATCCCCACCGCCGCGCAGGTCCTGCAGGCGGCGGAGCCGTATTTTGTGAATGAGGACATGCACAACCTCGGCCCCTACTACGTGCCGACGCTGCGTGCATGGGAAGCCGGCTTCATGCGCTCGCGGGAGGAATTCCGCCAGCGCTACGGCGAGGAGTTTGTGAGAATGTGGAGACTGTATCTACTGAGTTGCTCGGGCGCGTTCCGCGCCAGAAGCCTGCAGGTGTTCCAATTCCTCTTCTCCACCGGCGGCATCGAAACCGCACGCCCGCTGAGGATCTCCTGATCCGGGGCGTTTTTCTTGCCCGATTGAATACAATCCACATAGTGCAACAGCTTATGAAGACCGACTCATCGCAGACCATGGATCACCCCGCACCTCCAGCCGTGGCCAGCTGGGTGGAGGAAATCTCCGCCCTCACCCGCCCCGATGCCATCCACTGGTGCGATGGCTCTGAAACCGAAGACCTCGCCATGCGAGAGGCGATCGTGTCCTCGGGCGCGGGCGTGTGGCTGAACGCAGAGAAAAGGCCAAATTCTCTGCTCGTCCGCAGCGACGCGCGCGATGTCGCCCGAGTGGAAGAGCGCACATTCATCTGCTCGCACTCGAAGAAAGACGCCGGTCCCACCAATAACTGGGAGGCGCCGGAACAGATGAAAGTCCGCCTGAACAACCTCTTCGCAGGCTGCATGCGCGGCCGGACGATGTATGTCATTCCCTTCAGCATGGGCCCGATCGGCTCCCCAATCGCCCAATACGGCATCGAGATTTCCGACAGCCCCTATGTCGTGGCCAACATGCGGATCATGACCCGCCTGAGCCCGGCCGTGTATGGGGAAATCGAAAAATCCGGTACCTTTGTGAAATGCCTCCACTCGGTGGGATCTCCGCTCGCACCCTCTGCGAAAGATGTCCCCTGGCCATGCAATCCCGAGCACACCTACATCACCCACTTCCCCGAGGAACGGCTTGTGATGAGCTTCGGCTCGGGATACGGCGGCAATGCCCTCCTTGGGAAAAAATGCTTTGCCCTGCGCATCGCCTCCGCCATGGCCCGCGATGAGGGCTGGCTGGCTGAACACATGCTCGTCTTGGGCGTAAAATCCCCCGATGGACAGAAAACCTATGTCACTGCCGCATTCCCCAGCGCCTGCGGAAAGACGAATTTTGCCATGATGGTTCCCCCGCCCGACATGCGTGCGGAAGGCTGGGAGATCAGCTGCGTGGGTGACGATATCGCCTGGATCAAGCCCGGCCCCGACGGATACCTCCGCGCCATCAACCCGGAGGCGGGATTTTTCGGCGTCGCCCCCGGAACCTCCTATGCAAGCAACCCGGTGGCGATGGATTCTATAACCCGCGACACCATTTTCACCAATGTCGCCCTTACCGATGACGGCGATGTCTGGTGGGAGGGCATGACCAAAGAAGCGCCCACGCACCTCGTCGACTGGCTCGGCCGCGACTGGGCTCCTGGCCAAACAGATGCCAGCGGAAAAACCGTGTTGAGCAGCCACCCGAACAGCCGCTTCACGGCCCCAGCCAAAAACTGCCCGCTCATCGACAGCGATTGGGAAAACCCCGCCGGCGTGCCCGTGAGCGTGATGATCTTCGGTGGACGTCGCTCCACGACGATGCCGCTCATTTTCCAAGCCTTCAACTGGGTCCACGGTGTGTATCTCGGAGCCACGATGGGCTCGGAAACCACAGCCGCCGCCGCCGGAGCCGTGGGCCAAGTCCGCCGCGACCCCATGGCCATGCTGCCTTTCTGCGGCTACAACATGG
>CAXNGJ010000087.1:0-5671 GCA_964201895.1 Terrimicrobiaceae bacterium | reverse complement strand
GGGTTTCGTTCCCTTGCGAATTGGATGGCAGCGGCGATTTCGGGTGTGGCGGGAAAGGTGAAGGCGACAAGGCGGGCCTGATCGACGGAACAGAGGTCCCACACTTCGGGTTGGCGGGCATCAGCGAACAAAGCGGCTTTTCCATCGCTATGCAGTTCATGGATGGCCTCTGCGTTGAGATCTATGACCAGTGAGGGAATGCCTTCGTCGGCGAGGGAAGCGCAAAGTCCACGTCCCACAGGACCGTATCCGCAAATGATCGCATGGTTGGTCAGTCCCCGCACGCGCTCGGCGGGAGGCAGGGATGCGGCAGCGCGCCTTGGCAGGCGGGGAGTGTGCGCGTCGAGCCAGTTGGCAAGAGGCTGGGCGAAGCGCATGAGCACGGGAACCATGGCCATCGAGAGGGCCATGGCTGCCATGAGTGGATCGCTCACCGCACTCGACCATGTCGTGACATCGGAGGTTTTTGTGAGAAGCACGAGGGAGAATTCCCCAGCGCTACCTAGGCCAATGCCTGCAAAAACCGCCGCCCGCCAACTCAGCCCGATCATGCGGGCGATGAGTCCGATTAACAGGGCTTTTCCGAGGATGATCCCGGCGGTCAGGGCCAGAATGAGTTGCCAAGAGGAAATGGCCTCACGGAGATCGATTCCCAGGCCGACCGAGACAAAGAAAATTGTGAGGAACAAATCCTTGATTGGCGCAATGTCCGAAAGAATGCGGTGCTTGTAGATGCACTCACTGACGGCAAGCCCGGCGACAAAGGCTCCCAGAATGAGGCTCAAATCCATGAGTGCGGCCAGAAAGGCCACTCCGATGCACAGCCCAGCTACGGTGAGGGTGAAAAGCTCGCGGCTGCGGGTATCCGCCACAGCGCGCAGCAGCCTGGGAATGACATAACGCGCAAGAAAGATGGCCAGCGCAATGAACGCAATGCCTTTGCCTAGGGTTAAAGCCAACATGGGTGCCATGGCATTTCCCTCACCTCCCACCACGAAGAGGGCGGGCATGAGCACAAGGAAGAGGATGACAAAAATGTCCTGAAAAATTGCCACCCCGAGGGCAAAGCGGGCGCCGGAACTCGCCGATATGCCCATGTCGTGATAGAGCTTCACACTGATGGCGGTGGAACTCAGCGCACACGCAACGGCCACGACCGCGACCATCGGCCAATCCAGACCGAAAAAGGAACGGGCTACGAGTCCCGCACCGAGCATCGTGACTCCGACTTGCACCGAGCCGCCCAGAAACGCGTACCGCCGCAGGTTTTTCAACTCGCCGAGGGAGAATTCCATTCCGAGCACGAAGAGGAGGAGCATCACGCCGATCTCCGACATGGAAGTCACCGCCTCCCTTGCCTGTTCACCCGCTACGGCTTCTAGAAGACCGGTATTCGCGATTGCGAGTCCGCAGAGGAAATAGGCGACGAGCAGGGACTGCCGCAGCTTCAGCAGCACCAAGGAGGCAAGCACCACGCCCACCAACATAAAAGCCAGCAAGGAAAACATCGGCGGCACACCCGCCGAGGCCAATGGTACAAACACGCCCGTATGAGAAATAAAACTCTGCATCCCTGTATCCAGCCTCGCCGAGCCGCAGGGTATTTGCGAGCTGAAGATTGTCGGAGCTTATTTGTAGCGAATGATCGATGCGTCGATCGAGCGCAGGGTGAGCATTCCCACGCCCATGTAGCCGGGATTAAAGGTGGGCAGGTATGTCGTGGATGTGCTGGTGCCGTATTCCGAACGGCGCGCCGGGCCATCTGGTCCGCAATACCTAGAGTTGGCCGTGCCAAAGCTGTAGGTGGTCACGGGCACATAGGATGTGTAGCCCGGCACATAGTAGTTGTAGGGCCGTTGCTCTGTATCCTCGTGAAGCATAATGGCGGCATCGCCCCCATGAAGGCGTGCGTTATACTGAATAGCCCGGATCATAAAGTCGTAGCTGGAATTGGCGGTGAACGAGAGCCTGCCGATAACGGTGTAGGGGCGGTCGGGCGGTTTCGAGAAAATAGGTACGGCGTAATCCTTCGGCTTCGGAGTGAAGACCTGCGCGGTGCTCGGGCGATAAAATTGTGCCGTGGAGGACACCGACTCGCATCCGGTCAAGAGGACGGCAAGAGAAAGAGCCAACAGGACGCCATGGAACGCAGGCTTAAGCATTTTGTAGTCTCACAATAATCTCAAACTCCGAGATCGCAAGTTGGGCGAAGTTATTTCAAGAGTCGGCGCAGATACGCTCCGTAGCTCGATTTGCCGAGGCGGGCGATCTGGGCCTCCAATCCCGCTTGGTCGATCCATTTGTTGCGCAGGGCGATTTCCTCCAGACAGGCGATTTTCAGGCCTTGGCGGCGCTCGATGACACTGACGAATTCGGCGGCCTCCATGAGGGATTCATGCGTGCCGGTGTCGAGCCAGGCGGTGCCACGGCCGAGTTGTTCGACTTGGAGTTTGCCTTCCTCGAGGTAAAGGCGGTTGAGGTCGGTGATTTCGAGTTCGCCACGGGCCGAGGGTTTCAAGTCGTGCGCGAGGCCGACTACGCGGTTGTCGTAGAAATAGAGGCCCGGCACGGCAAAGTTCGACTTCGGCTTGGCGGGCTTCTCCTCGATCGAGAGAACGCGTCCATCGGGCGCGAACTCCACCACGCCGTAGGCGGTCGGCTCCGCGACATGGTAGCCGAAAATCGTGGCTCCATCGCGGCGTGCATCGGCGGCCTCGATGGCTTCGACGAAGTTTTGTCCGTAGAAAATATTGTCACCCAGCACGAGGGCGGAGGGGGCGTTTCCCACAAAGTCAGCGCCAATGTGGAATGCCTGTGCAAGCCCCTCCGGACGCGGTTGGGCGGCGTAGCTCAACGAAATGCCGAACTGGCTGCCATCACCCAGCAACCGCTGGAAGAGCGGCAAATCCTCCGGCGTGGAAATAAGCAGAATCTCGCGAATGCCAGCCAACATCAAAACGGACAGCGGATAGTAAACCATCGGCTTGTCATACACAGGCATGAGCTGCTTGCTCACGGCGATGGTGAGCGGATAGAGCCGCGTGCCGGAGCCTCCAGCGAGGATGATGCCTTTGCGTGGTGTGTGATTTTGCATGTCGGTGATGATTTGAGGAGCCTTATAGGATGGCTGCCGGCGTGCGATTTTTCACCCTTTTTTTAGGGGCGTCTAAGGTAGTGCAAGCGCAGTGTCATCCACCGGAGCGACGGATCCATTAAAAAACCAAGCCAGGCGCTTGGGGGTGTGTACCGGCTTCGGAGGTGTATTTGCCGCCCATGAGGCACCAACAACGCGGGGATGGAGGGCGTCGGCGTCGGAGAATCCCCAGGCTTGTGCCGGTATGGTTGCGAGTTTGAGCGGTTGACTAGATGAAGATGTGGCGAGATTTCCCCATGGAACGAGTGTTTGGTTGGCATCAGCGACGCTCATGTTCAGCACATAGGTTCTTGCGGAATCCAGAAACGATGCGCTCACGGCCTTGCGGTAGGCAGGTGGGACGAAGAGGGCTTCGACTTTTGGTGCAGTGGGAGTGGGAATGCCAAGATAAGGAGCCAACTCGCGGACAAGTCGCCCGCTCCGCGCGGGATCGAATTGCGCCAATTGACCAGGCCAGAGCGGGCCGGGGAGTTTGCCATCGTTGTCAGCGGCGAAAAGTGTGATCCCTGTCCCGATCTGCCGCATGTTGGAGACCGCCTTCGAGCGGTCGGAGGAGGCTCCAAGTCTCGAGAGCTCGCCAAGCGAGAGCGCCGCAAGAATGCCTATCACGGCCAAGACAACGAGCACCTCCGCGAGTGTGAAGGCTCCACGCGGCGTTCTCACTCTGCCGGCACCAATCGCACAATGCGGTCGGGTTGGTTGAGAACGATATAAAGGAAGCCATCGGGTCCGGTGCGCACATCACGGATGCGGCCGAGGCCCGAAAGTAGAATCTCATCGGCGACGACCTTTCCATTTTGGACCCGGATGCGGTGAAGCTCGCCTCGCAGACCGCCGGCAAAAAAGTCGTATTTCCAGTTGGGAAAGTTGTCGCCCGTGTAGCAGGTGAGGCCACAGGCCGCGATCGAAGGCGTCCAGTGCAGAAGCGGTTGTTCCATGCCCTTCTTCTCCGTAAGCCCTGTCAGTGGGCTGCCATCATAGTTCATGCCGTGCGAAATGACCGGCCAACCGTAGTTTGCCCCTTTGCGAATGAGGTTGAATTCGTCGCCGCCGCGCGGCCCATGCTCAGTGGCGTAGATGGCATGGTCGCGCGGGTCGATGGCGAGGCCCTGTGGGTTGCGGTGACCATAGCTCCAGATGCCGGGAATGGCGTTTTTGTCGGCAGCGAACGGATTGTCCTGCGGGATGCTGCCGTCTGGAAAAACTCGGTATATTTTGCCATTCGGGCGGGTGAGGTCTTGCACTTCCATTTTCCCGCCGCGCTCGCCAACGATGAAATAGAGATACCCGCTATCGAAAACCATTCGCGTGCCGAAATGCACACCGTTGGATGTGTAAAAATCCGGTGCTGATTGGAAAATGACCTCCTCGTCAGTCCATGTGTGATCACGAATGCTGCCGCGCACGATCTTGAGCATGGCGCGCATTTTCTCTCCCTCGCGGGGATCCGCAAAAGCCAAGTAGATCCAGCCGTCCTTCGCAAAGTCGGGGGATACGGCGACATCGAGCATTCCGCCCTGACCCAACTCGATGACTTGCGGAGTTCCATTCACCGCCTCTGGCAGAAGACTTCCATCGGCATCGATGATCCGCAGCGCCCCCTGGCGCTCGGTCACGAGGCGGCGTCCATCGGGAAGAAAAGCCAGACTCCAAGGAGTTTTGAGGCCGCCATCAATGACGGTCTCGACCTTGTAAGCGTGCTCGAGGGATTTGACGAGACCGCCTTCTTTGGGCTGCGGAGGTGGTGATGATTGCGTTTTGTTGGTCTTTTCTTTCTCCCGTAGAAAAACCACTAGCGAGCGAATCTGCTCGGCGGAGAGGGTCTTCTCAAAGGCAGGCATGCCGAGGTCCGGCAGGCCTTGAGAGATCACGCGCGTAATGTCTCCATCCGTGCCACCGTGCTTCCACAAGCCATCGGCGAGGTTTCCTCCGAGCCCGCCCTCCAATTTGGAGCCATGGCAGGAGGCGCAGCTTTCGAGATAGAGTTCGTTGGCCTTGTCCGGCCTTGCAGGAAGTCCGGTGACAGGAAACGCGGCGAGTGCCAGACAAGCTGCCAAGCACTCGGAGCGTCCTGTTTTCATGGTCAAGCGAAGGACTAACCCCCGGCGATGGCTGGAACGATGCTGATCTCGTCGCCGTCCTTAACAGGAGTGGCTTTTTCCTCCAGAAAGCGTATGTCCTCGTCGTTGACGAAGATATTCACGAAGCGGCGAACATTGCCGTTTTCGTCGCATATACGCTCGAAGAGGCCAGGGTGGGCGGCATTGAGATTTGTAAGTATCTCGCCGATGTTTGCGCCTGTGGTGGGGACGACTTCTTGCTCATTGGTGAGCTTGCGGAGGGGGGCTGGGATGCGGACTAGGATGGGCATGGTGAGGAGTTTTAAGAATTAAGGATTAAATTTTAAGTTTAGTGGTTGTGGAGATTTTATTTGTCTTGGGTGTGAGTTCTTCGGTCGGTGAATCTTAAAACTTACAAACTTAAGACTTAAAACTCCCCTCCAAGACCGCCTCGTCG
>CAXNGJ010000086.1:0-5687 GCA_964201895.1 Terrimicrobiaceae bacterium | reverse complement strand
AGATAGTTTACAGAAGATACCAAACCGAATAAAAAGACTGCAGCTACCTTGGTAGAATGTGATATTCTTTCTGGGAAAATTGACCCTAAAGAATAAAGCCATCCCCAAAATAAAATACTTAAGATAATGCTAGATGAGTAATCAACAAGATTAAAACCAATCTCTGGCCTCTTAAAATAAAACACTATATTATTAACAGCTAAAAGAATAAAAGATGGAAGTAGCCAATCATATCTTTTTAAAATTTTTAGCAATGCACCTTGTTTCATTTTTAGCGTCTGTAATTGTTTCGTCGGGCCTGCAAAACTCTGACACTTGGCTGGATGAAGAGAAGGCCGGACATTATCACATTAAATTTCATCGCGAGCGTAAGGGTCTAAGATTTCCCAAATGCCCGCTTCATGCTGTCCGTGAAGCTGGCAGTCTCCCCAGCGAATTAAATAGCAAAATGAACTTACTGCTAGAGGTTTCTAATTCCTTGCCAAGCCAGTAACCCGTTTCTCCTCCTGCCCCAGTGACGAGCGACTTGAATGAGATTGTATGAGAAAGTTCGGATGCCATTTTAACTTAAGCTTATTTATTTCATTCCTTAAAAACTCTCACCTCTCCATCGGGCCCGGCACATGCACCCAAGCCATATTGGCGGCTTTGGCAGCTTCGATTCCGATGGGGCTGTCTTCGAAGACCACGCAGTCTTCAGGCGGGACGGACATGAGTTTTGCAGCGAGAAGAAATGGCTCGGGATGGGGCTTGCCGCGCTCGTAATCCTCGGCGCAGACGATGGCTTGGAACAATTCGCGGATGCCAAGCACGTCGAGCGTGGCTTCGACGAGTTCGCGGTGACCGCCTGATGCCACGGACAGGGGCGCGGTGCCATGCATGGACTTCACGATCTCCAGCACCTCGGGCACGGGAACCACTTCGGGGATGAGGCTGAGATAGTATTTTTCTTTGCATCGCACGGTTTCATCCACATCCAGCGTGAGACCGTATTTTTCATTCAGCAGGCCGACAATGACGGCCGTTGGACGCCCTCCCCATGCGTAAAAAAGCTCTTCGGGATACTCCCCGCCGAAGTCCGCCATGGCCATGGTCCAAGCGCGGTAATGCAAAGGCATGTTGTCCGCGATGGTTCCGTCACAATCAAAAATGTATCCGCCAAATGCGCGGTCCGGTATGTCGAGTTTCAAAGAATTACTCCGTGCGTGTGTTGTAAAAAATGTCCCCAGGTGGAGTCGAACCACCATCTGAGCTTTAGGAGAGCCCTGCTCTATCCACTTGAGCTATGAGGACGCTGACCGGCCTATTTTTAAAGGCCGCTTGCCTTGTTTCGATACCACTCAAGGAGGGAATTGTCACACGACTTTTTGTTGGCAACCGTATCGTATAGCGATACACTTAGGAAGTGATAGTGGATTTTTACTGCAAAGAGACAGCCCGCCTCTGGCAGGTCGGAAAATCCACCAAATTCTCCACAATCAAGAAGCCAGCCCTGCGAAAACTCCAGATGCTCAATCAAGCGCTTAACATTACAGACCTCCGTGTTCCTCCCGGTAACCGCTTGGAGTCGCTCAAAGGCAACCGAGAAGGGCAATACTCAATACGAATCAATGACCAATGGCGAATTTGTTTCCGGTGGACTCCAGAGGGGCCGTCGCTAGTCGAGATTGTAGATTATCATTAACCATGAAAAAGCTTCCTCAAATTCCGCTCGGTCCTGCTGAAAATCGCCCCGGGGAAATCCTACAAGAAGAATTTCTAATACCCTTGGGACTGAGCCTCCGCGAACTCGCGCGGCAGATGGGTTGCGGGCCGGCGCGCATTTCAGAAATCGTTCGCGGCAAAAGGACGATCACGGCGGAAACCTCCATCTTGCTAGGCAGGGCCTTGGGCGTTTCGCCAGGTTTTTTTCTGGGACTGCAGTTTGATTACGACCTTGCTTGTGCGGCCCTGAGGCTGAGTCACCGAAGCCCCTCCTCGGCCGCGCAGGTTGCAGCGGTCTGACGCTCGGTCTCTCGGATCTTTTGAAATCGTGAAGCTGCTTTGCTACGGGACGACTTCGTAAACTTTAAAGAAACGGTTTGCGAAAATCTTTTTTTGGCCGAGTGGAGCCTCTTCACGGGCTGTGTAAAACCGCTCGGCAATTGTGGGACCAGTAGCTGGCCGGCCGAGGATTTGCTCGGAATTCGAGATGAGGCGGTCGGGCTCGTAGACCAAAATATAGACCACTTTGCGTTTTTTGAGGAATTCCGGATCAGGCACTTCTCCGATGTAAAATTCGCACGACTCGACGATGCCTGGCAGGCTTTGGTGGGATGTGCCGCCAATGCATGGTTGACCGCTCCACCAGACGATGGCCGGGCAGAACCACCAGGGAGCCACGACGCCGCCTAAAGGGCGTATGCGAAGGCTCAGCGCAGCTTCGCGCAAGGCAACGGCATCGGCGATGTTTTCGACTCGCGCGCGGAATGCTTCATCGTCCGGATACAGCCTCCTGTCCCACTCCGCTGCGACGGGCCAGAGCGAGATGAAAAAAACCAACCACGCCAGCCACGGCTTTCGCATCGAGGGCAAAATCCACGGCAGGCTCATTGCAAAGATGAGAGCCAGGAAATACCCCCAGCGCGCGTGATACAAACTCAGGCCCGCCGCGACACTCACGAGCGCGAGCCAAAGTCCGCAAAGCGTTTCCCTGCCTCGAATCCAGCGCCAGGCCAAGAGCACTGGGGCAGCCGCGAGGAGCCATCCGCACCAGGAGAAAATCCCACCCCAACCCGCACTACGGAGTTCGCCGATGTTCAAGGCCCATCGCGCAAAGGCCGGATGGAAGCCCGCTGCGCGCCATCCATCGATCCAGAGCGTGACTGCGAGGATTCCCAAGAAGAGCACCACGGGCGTCGCCCAGCCTGATGTGTTTTTAGCCTGTGCCTGCGAACGGAGCCCTCGATAGAGGCCCCTTGCAAGCAGAACCACGCCAAGCAGGATCAGCGGCTCGAACAATGAAACCCACAGAGCCAATGCCCAGGCTCCTGCGGAGGCATACCGCCAACCGCTTGCCCTGCCCTTCCATATCTCCACCTCGGCTGCGAGAGCAACGCCAAGCAAGAGCATGAGCAACGATTGGTGATCAGGCCGACCAAGCTGGAAGCCATGTGCGATGATCGGCGACACGGCCACCAAGAGCATCATCGCGCGCCGATACGGCAGCGCCCCCGCAGCCGACCAAGCCGACAAAAAAAACAGAAGGCCCGCACCGAGCAGTGGAGAAATCCAAGCCCCGGCCAACGCCAGATGCCTCTCGGAAAAAGGACGCAGAATTTGAGAAAGGCCCGCGATCAAGGCATCCAGCGGCATCGTGGTATGCGGCGTGGTTCCCTCGGGGAAATTTTCCCATTCATGATGCCTGATCGAGCGGAGTCCACCCTCCTCGATCATCCGAGCTCGTGTCATGCGTGAAAAGCAATCCCCATCCAAAAAATAAATCGCGTCGTCGAAGAAAACCGAGTCCCTGTTCCAGGTGAACGCTCCGAACGCGACCACGAGAAGAATAACGATCCACGCACCCTCTCGGAGAATGGGAAACATTTTTTTCAGGGAACAGATTTTACCCAACATCTTGTGGAGAGATGAAGGACTCATCCCATTATCCAGTAGGAAACGCCAGAATATTGCGGAAAAAACATTGCTCCGAGTTGGCGCCTTGGAGTAATGACATAAGGAGTCCTACTACCTACTTAGGTGACATAATTTTGAATCAGATGCCAGACGAACACATTCCCGACGAAAACGCCACGACCCCCGAAGCCAAAAAACCCACTAAAGTGCGGCCGGACTTCAAAGCGAGCAGCTACACAGCCGACGATCTGAGTTCCCTAAAGGGCCTCGAGGCTGTTCGCAAAAAGCCTGGCATGTATATCGGCGGCACCGACGAGAGGGCCCTCCACCACTGCGTGAGCGAGGTTCTTGACAACTCGGTCGATGAATTTTTAGCAGGCCACTGTACCCATATCGATGTGACGATCCATGCAGACGGCTCGATTTCCATTCGCGATAACGGGCGTGGTATTCCCGTGGACATTAACAAAGAGGAAGGCATCCCGGGCGTCGAACTCGTGCTGACCCGCCTGCACTCGGGTGGCAAATACGGCCAGGGCAACTACGAATACTCCGGCGGCACACATGGCGTGGGGGCAAAGTGCGTTAATGCTGTCTCGGAGTGGTTTAAGGTCGAGGTAACCCGCGAGGGGAAAATCCACGCGATGTCTTTCGAGCGCGGAACAACCAAGCAGAAGCTACATGTCATAGCCGAAGTCAATTCCGCAAAGCAGACGGGGACACTGATCACCTTCATGCCGGACTCCGAAATCTTCGAGGAAACGATCGAGTTCAAGTCCGAGCGCATCATTACTCGCCTCAACGATCTCGCGTATATCAACGCGCCACTCTCCTTCACTTTTCTCGATGAACGCCAAGAGGGCGCCAAACCCATGCAGATTCTCCACCCGCGAGGAGTGGAGGAGTTTGTCGACCGCCTCGTTCAGAACAAAACTCTCGTCCACCCCAAGCCCATCATGATTAAGGGCACAAGGGACAAAGTGATCGTTGAGATCGGCCTGCATTATACGGACACCTACAACGAGCAACTCCTTTGCTACACAAACGCAGTCCCAAATCCAGATGGAGGCACGCACAGCAGCGGATTTCGAGGATCACTGACTCGCGCGATCAATCAGTATGCCAAGAATAACTCCCTCCTGAAGGAAAAGGATGTTGCCATCACCGGCAACGATGTTCTCGAAGGCTTGGCCGCTGTCGTGAGCGTGAAGCATCCCGATCCACGCTTCGAATCCCAGACCAAGGTGAAGCTGATATCTCCCGAAGTGGAGGGCATTGTGGGCTCGATCAGCTACGAAGGCCTCATGCTGCATTTCGACCAAAATCCAAATGTGGGCAAGCGCATCATCGAGAAGTGCCTCATGGCTGCCCGCGCCCGCGAAGCGGCCCGCAAGGCTCGTGAGACGGTGCGCAAGGGTGCGCTTACAGGTGGTGGACTCCCCGGGAAGCTGGCGGATTGCTCCGAGCGCGACCCAGACCTCACCGAGCTCTACGTAGTCGAAGGTGACTCGGCCGGCGGCTCGGCGAAGCAGGGCCGCGACCGGCGGTTCCAAGCGATTCTGCCGATCAAAGGCAAAATCATCAACGTCGAGAAGGCCCGCCTCGATAAAGTCCTTCAGAACACCGAAGTCCAGACCCTCATCACAGCAATCGGCACTGGCATCGGCATCGCTGCCACCGAGAAGGATCGCGAGGGCAGCTTCAATATCGAAAAGCTTCGCTATGGTCGCATCATCATTATGACAGATGCCGATGTCGATGGTTCGCACATTCGCACGCTTTTGCTCACTTTTTTCTGCAGGCACATGGTGGAACTTGTTAAACAAGGCAAAGTTTACATTGCCCAACCGCCCCTTTACCTGATCAAACGCAAGAAACGCGAGGAATATGTCGATGACGATGCGCAACTGAACAAAATCCTCATCGGCATCGGTGCGGATGAAGTGAAGATCAAAAATCTTGCGGACGGCAAGGTTTTCAGTTCCAGCCAACTGAAGGAAATCCTCGAGCTCCTCGAGCGATTCGCCAAATTCAGCGATGCGATTCGTAGGCACGGAGGCGACTTTGAGGAA
>CAXNGJ010000085.1:0-5690 GCA_964201895.1 Terrimicrobiaceae bacterium | reverse complement strand
GAGTTCCTCGCCATCAGTCAGAATGATGAGCGCGCGGGTCTGCCCCTCGGCTTTTCCAAAAGCCTCGCGGGCTGCGGTGATGGCAGCCGCGATATTGGTTCCGCCTTTGGGTATGACCGTTGTATCCAGTTCCTCGAGGGCGCTGGTGACGGCATTGTAGTCAAGTGTAAGCGGAGCCTGCAAAAACGCAGAGCCTGCAAAGGCGACAAGGCCGATACGATCACCCTGGAGAAGCCTGACCAAGTCCTGCGTGAAAAGTTTCGCGCGCGCGAGGCGCGTGGGGGCGATATCCGTCGCCAGCATGCTGCGCGAAGTGTCAATGGCCACAATGACATCGCGGCCTTTTTGCTTCGTCTCTTTTTCAATGAAACCATAACGCGGTTGAGCAACGGCCACGATGGCTAAGGCGATGGATGCCAGAAGCAGCGAAGCACGCAGAATGCGCCGCAGGGGGCTTACAGAACCGGAAAGTTGATCCCTCAGGCGCACTGCCACGATTTTGGCAACGAGAGCCTGGCCGCGCCTGTGGGACCACACAAACAGTCCCGCCATCAGCGGCAATACCAGGAGGGCCCAGAGCCAATGCGGGGCGCCAAATGTCAGGGCAGTCGTCTCCATACGGTTTGGGAAAGCAGGGTTTCAAGTGCCAGGCAGGCCAGTCCGGGGATGAGGAACCACATAAAAAGGTCACGGTATTGGGCGGTCTTTTCCACCTCGACCTTCGACTTCTCCAGTTTGTCGATCTCTCCAAAAATCGTGCGCAGCGAGTTGGTATCCGTCGCCCGGAAATACTGACCGTTCGTCATGGCGGCGATCTCCTGAAGCGTCTTTTCGTCAAACTTGACCAGAACATTGCGATAGACGGTTCGCCCGAACTGATTGGTGAGCGGGAACGGCGCTTCGCCCTCGGTGCCGGCTCCAATTGTATAAATACGAATGCCCAGAGCCTTGGCGGCTTCGGCTGCAGTGAGCGGCTGAACTTTGCCGGCGTTGTTGTCGCCATCGGTGAGCAGCACGATGAGTTTGGTCTTTGCTTCCTTGTCTTTCAGACGGTTTGCAGCGGATGCGATCGCCGATCCAATGGCGGTGCCATCTTCGACCAATCCGATGCGTAGACGCTCGAGATTCCGAATCAGCCAGTCATGATCAAGTGTGAGGGGGCTGACGAGATAGGGCCGCCCGGCGAATGCAACAAGGCCAATGCGGTCATTCGGACGCTCGCGGATGAATTGTTCGGTAACGAGTTTCACGGCATCGATACGGTTGGCCCGCCGGTTGCCGATGGTGAAATCCTCCGCCAGCATCGAGCGCGACACGTCCAACACAAGCATGATATCCACCCCCGTAGCCTGAACCCTTGTGGTGACGCGTCCGAGTTGCGGACGGGCCAACGCCACGATGAAGAGCACCAGCGCCAGATAGGTCAGCGCCGCCAAAAATGCCCCCGCGCGGCTGCGCCGGCGATTGCCGATTTTCGCCAGCATCGAGGTATTGGAAAAGGTGACGCCTGCCGTGCCTCCGAATTTGCCTTTGAGCCACGCAAGAAGCGGTAGGACGAGAAGCAGGAGCAGAACCCAAGGATGGGCAAATGCGAAACCTGAGACAGCGCTCATGCCGAACCTCCAGATTTTTCAGACTGCGCCTCGCCTCGCACCAACCGAGCGGCGATGTCGAGGAGGTCCAGCATTTCGCGCTCGCCAGCCTCTGCTCTTGCAAATTTCAGGAGATCGGTTTTTTCCAGAAACACGGTGAGCCCGGCCTTCTCATTATCGGTGAAAAGTGGATTGCCACGAATGGAATTGAGAAACTCCAATGAAGTCTGCGTGGTCGCCCCCAACCGATGCTCGGCGAGGATGTAACTGCGAATCGAATCCGAAACCGTCACGCCAAATGCATAGGGGTCGGACCCTGCGATCCCGCTGCGCAAGGCCTCCAGCGCGGCAAGCGCCTTCTGACGATTTGTGAGCGGCACCGCCTTGCGAGTAAGAAGTTTTTTGAGCAGCCAAACAAAGCCTGCAACAATCAAAAGCAGAACAAGACCCGCAACGAGAGTCATCCACAGCGGATACGGCCAGAACCAGACGGGTCCAACGATATCGTTCAGCGGGGCGGGAGTGGGACTTGGTGCGGAGGGATTCATGCAGCGAGTCGGCGTTCGCGTTGTTCAAAAAACGCCCGGAGCGGAATCAGATAGTCCTCGGCTGTGGAGAGCGGAACGACATCTACGCGTCGGCTCCGCAAAAGCCGGTGCAGCGTCCTCACTCGCTCCTCGTTAAGTTCAAAAAGCCCACGCCTCACCGCCCGACTGGAGGTATTCACATCGATCTGCGCGCCGGTTTCCGCATCCTCCAGAGTGACGATGCCGACATCGGGCAAATCGCTTTCACCGGGATCGGTGACCGGCATGGCCACCAAGTCATGACGCCTGCTGGTGACAGTGAGCGCCTTGGTGAAATCCGGCGCCATGAAATCCGAGATCATGAACACCACGGCGCGGCGCGAGATGACGCGGTTCATGTAGTCCAACGCGCCAGCGAGGTTCGTTCCCCTTCCCTTGGGCTCGAAATAGAGCATTTCGCGGATCAAGCGCAGCGTGTGCAAGCGACCCTTCTTCGGCGGAATGAAGAGCTCCACCTCGTTGGTGAAAAGCAGTAACCCAACCTTGTCGTTGTTGTTGATGGCGCTAAAGGCAAGGATCGAGGCGACCTCGGCAGCGAGTTCGCGCTTGCTGAGGTCGATACTGCCAAAGAGCCCCGAGGCGCTCACATCCACGAGGAGCATGACAGTCAACTCACGCTCTTCCGTGAATTTTTTGATATATGGCACATTCATCCGCGCCGTGACATTCCAGTCGATGGAACGAATTTCATCACCCGGAGCATATTCCCGAACCTCCTCGAAATTCATGCCCCGGCCCTTGAACACGCTGTGGTATTGGCCGGCGAAGATCGAGTTCACCAGCCTGCGGGTGCGCAACTCGATACGGCGAATTTTTTTGAGAATTTCCTTGGGATCTCGCGTCATGGCTTGTTTTGACAAACAGCATTCCCGCTCACGCGGAAAGGTTACGGTTTTTCCAAACTCAGGGCACCGGAACTCCAGCGAAAATTTGCTCGATGACCATCTCGGTAGTGACCGACTCGGCCTCCGCCTCGTAACTCACACCGATGCGGTGGCGCAGCACATCCAGCCCAACGCTCTTCACATCCTGCGGCGTCACATATCCCCGGCCGGCGATAAACGCATTCGCTTTTGCCGCCAGCGTGAGAAAGATCGTCGCACGCGGAGACGCTCCATAGCGCAGCATGCCGTCGAGCTTGAGCTTCGCCGCCGCCGGATCGCGAGTCGCCCAGACGATGTTGACGATGTAGTCCTTCACCCGGTCGTCCACATAGATGTCATTGACGACTCCGCGGGCTCGAATGATTTCCTCCGGCCCGACCACCGCCTCCACATCGAGGCGTGGCGATGAAGTGGCCATGGCATCGAGGATGGACCGCTCCTCCTCACGGGTCGGATATCCCACATGCACCTTGAGCATGAAACGGTCGAGCTGAGCCTCGGGGAGTTGATAGGTGCCCTCTTGCTCGATGGGGTTCTGCGTGGCCAGGACTAGAAAAGGATCCGGAAGTTTGAAGGTCTGCTCTCCGATCGTGACCTGGCGCTCCTGCATGGCCTCAAGCAAGGCACTCTGGACCTTGGCCGGCGCACGGTTGATTTCGTCCGCAAGGATCAGGTTTGAAAAAATCGGCCCGAGCTTTGTGCGGAACTCCCCATCGCGTGGATTGTAGATCAGCGTGCCGATGAGATCGGCCGGGAGCAGGTCGGGAGTGAATTGAAGTCGTTGAAAGCCCGTCCGGATCGAGTTCGCCAGCGTGCGGACGGTGAGGGTCTTGGCCAGTCCAGGTACACCTTCGAGCAGAACGTGACCATTCGAGAGAAGGCCAATAAGAAGGCGATGGACGAGGACTTTTTGCCCCACCACCACGCGAGAGACTTCATTGACGAGGGGTTCAACCCACTGGCGGTTTTCTTGAACTTGTTGGGTTAATTCGGAGGTATTGATACTCATTGAAAAAAATCGGGAAGAGGATTTTTGCGGTTGCGAAGGGATGTGACAAGCAGCCTCTCACATTCGTTCAAAAACAAAGTCTCGTTATACGACGAGGCTAACGCACAAGGTAAGGACCGACATCGAAATTATCCCCGACCTTCACGGAATCATAGCGTGCCTTGTCATTCAACCAGACCGTGTAGGGTTTCTTAGTCCCGTCCCTCTGAAGCACCTCAACCGTGATGATATAGTCACCGTCCACCTTGTCGCTTCGCACATCGCCGCCCTTGTGAATCGTGATTTGCTTCTCTGGCTCAGCCATCAGCTTGAAATCCTTTGCCACAACCGTTCCTGTCATCTTGGCATTCGTGATGCCCGAGCCCATTTGCCAGACTGCAAAAAGAATGAAGGCCAAAACGAACAAGCCGCCCGCAACCGCTTTGATCCACATCGAAGCTGGAGTCTTAGGCTTGAAAACACGCGGTGTCGGTTTATCCACGAGGCAAATTTAGCACAGCCAGCAGAGCAGCCAAGAGGAGTTTTCCCCCAATCCCCGAGACGCCTTCGACAAACGCACCGAATTTCTCGGCGATAAATCCTTGCTTCCTGAAAATCGCTATCATAGATTCCTGCCCCCTCCCACGGCTGGATAGCTCAGTTGGTAGAGCAGAGGACTGAAAATCCTCGTGTCCCCGGTTCGATTCCGGGTCCAGCCACTTCCCTTACACAACCGTCAGTAGGATTTTTTACTCAAATCAAGGCCGATGGAAACTGCTTCAGCGGCCTAATCGCAGGAACTATCGGAAGCGCCTGAAATCCTTCCTCTGCTGCGCCACGCGATGAGGGCGAGTGCCATGCAGCCGAGAGCGAAGGCGATTGGCAAGCTGAGCAGGGCTTTTCCGAAAATGGCGTCTTCCGAGGCGAGTGCCCCGGAGGCGCGGATGCTCGACACGACGCTTGCAAAGCCGATGCCTGCGGCAGCGTAGCCGATGTTCAGAGCCATTCCGCGAAAGCTCAAGACCGTGGCGCGCAGTGAGGAATCGGTCCATTGGTTCAGGTAGCTTGAGACGAAATAGGACATCATCGGCATGGAAAGCCCGAAGGGAATGACTACCCACACTCCCCAGATTGGCGTGGCGAGGCACAGTCCGACGAGGCCGGAAAAAACCAGTGCTGCAAGCAGTGAGAATGCCCGCCCGGGAGTGAGGTTGGTTGCCATGCGTCTGGCGAGGGTTGCAGCCGAGAATCCCAGCAAGGCATAGAACGAACCGAGGAGACCATTTACAAATTCAGGGATCTCGATGAGCCGATAGTAATTGCTGCCAAAGGTGAGGAACAAGCGCACGAGCGAGTCAAACAAGATGGCGCAAAGCAAAAGCAGTCGAACCCGTGTGTCGAAGAAAACAAAGCGCGCCGCAGCCAGGATATTGCCGAACGCCTCGCGCATGGGATGCTGCGCAGACTTGGACGCGCCGGCGGCGGGAGGTTCTCGCATGGCACAAGCGCAGATCAATGCCGGCACGGAGGTGGCCAGTGTCAGATAAACCGGCCATCGAGTGGTGCTGCCGACGCCACCGTTCCAGCCGAGGAGGTTCGCGGCCGCTTGCAAAAAATGGCGATCGAAGGCCAAGGCACC
>CAXNGJ010000084.1:0-5694 GCA_964201895.1 Terrimicrobiaceae bacterium | reverse complement strand
TGCCAGAAGGTGTTGAAATGGTGATGCCCGGTGATAACGTTTCCGTGGAAGTCGAGCTCATCACTCCAATCGCGATGGAAAAAACCATCCGCTTCGCTATCCGCGAAGGCGGCCGCACCGTGGGTGCCGGACGCGTGGGTGATATCATCGCCTAACACCACAAGCGCCCGCCTTTAAAAAAGCGGGCCGGAGTCAATTCCGAAGGTCAGTAGCTCAATTGGTAGAGCAACGGTCTCCAAAACCGTCGGTTGGGGGTTCAAGTCCCTCCTGGCCTGTGGCTCCTTCTTAACAATACAAAACCCGATGTTTTCAAAAATCCGCAAGTTCACCTCCGAAGTCCGGGTGGAACTCGGCAAGGCTCAGTGGCCCTGGGATCCGAATGAAAAAGGATTCCGCCGATACAAGGAACTCACAGACTCCACAGTGGTCGTATTTGTGGCCATGGTTCTCCTTGGCGGCTACATCGCATTCTTCGACTTCATTCTCATCAACGTGGTAGGTTTTTTAACCCGCCCATAATCCCCCAAACGGAATTTATAAAATGGCTTTAGCCCCGAAAGATCAATGGTTCGTCGTGCATGTCCTGTCCGGACAGGAACAGAAGGTGAAGGACAACATCGACCGCCGTATCATCACCGATGAAATGTCCGATCTCGTTTACGAGGTCCTCATCCCGACTGAGCGCGTGCAGGAAATCAAGCGGGGCAAAAAGACCGAGACGACTCGCAAGTTTTTCCCGGGTTATCTGATCGTCAATATGCACCTGCTTGATGAGAACAACCAACTGGTCGAGAAGACCTGGTATTTCATCAAAGACACCGCAGGCGTGTTAGGGTTCGCTGGCACGAAAGACCGTCCGATCCCCATGCGTCCAAAGGAAGTCGAGAGCCTGCTCGCGCAGATCCGCGACCGCGAGGATACAGTCACACCAAAAATCCATTTCGAAATCGGAGACAAAGTCAAAGTTGCCGATGGCCCGTTCCAAAACCAAAACGGCCTCGTCGAGGAGATCGACCCCGAGCGCGGCAAACTCCGCGTATCGGTCAGCATTTTCGGCCGCGACACCCTCGTGGACCTCGAATACTGGCAGGTCGAAAAAGCCTAGGTCCTCTCGACTGAAATTTTCCCATCCGGCGGGAAGTAAAGTATGCCGGAACCCATAGCCCGGATTCGTCCGGTCGAACCTCGCACGCGGTCGACGTGGCCGCAAGCCGCCCTCTCTTTCCTGCTTGAGGCCGGTGGCGAACCAAAACAAGGAACCATCAACCATATGTCAGCATTAAAAGAATTGATCGCCAACTCGGTCAAAAACTACCGCGAAGGTAGCATCGTCAAGGGCCACATCCTTGAGATCAGACCACGGGAATTCCTCGTGGATATCGGATACAAAAGCGAAGGCGTGATCCCCGCCTCGGAATTCGACGAACCCGAATCCGTTGAACTCGGCGACGAAGTCGAAGTTCTCCTCGAACGCCTCGAAAATGACGAAGGCATGGTCGTTCTCTCCAAAGAGAAGGCCTCCCAGCGCCAGAATTGGGAAAAAATCGTCGGAGTTTTCAAAGGCGACGGCCTCATCAAAGGCAAAGTCCGCAGCGCCGTCAAAGGCGGCCTCACTGTCAACGTGGGCGTGGAGGCATTCCTCCCCGCATCCCAGATCGACATCGTGCCTCCAAAGGACCTCCAGCAGTTCGTTGGAAATACCTACGATTTCAAGATCGTCAAAATCAACGAAGACCGCAAAAATGTGGTTCTCAGCCGCCGCGAAATCATCGAGCAGGAACGCTCGGAGAAACGCCAAGCCTTCCTCGGCGGAGTCACCATCGGCGATAAAATCGTCGGCACGGTCAAAAACATCACCGACTTCGGTGCGTTCATCGACCTCGACGGCATCGACGGCCTCCTGCATGTCACCGATATGTCCTGGGCCCGTCTCAACCACCCGTCCGAACTCATCAAGGTCGGTCAGCAACTCACCGTTCAGGTTCTTGACATCAACAAGGACAAGGAGCGCGTCTCACTCGGCCTCAAGCAGATGCAGTCGAACCCATGGGACAAGATCGAAGAGCGCTTCCCTGTTGGTCAGAAAGTGTCCGGCAAAGTCACGAACCTCATGCCATATGGCGCATTCGTTCAGATCGAAGACGGCGTCGAAGGCCTCATCCACGTGTCGGAACTCTCCTGGACCAAGCGTATCGCGCGTCCATCGGATGTCCTCACACTCGGCCAAGAAGTCGAAGCCCTCGTGCTCGGCGTCAACAAGGACGAGCAGAAGATCTCCCTCGGCGTTCGCCAGCTCGAACCAAATCCATGGGACGAGATCGAGCTCCGCTACATGATCGGCAAACAGGTCAAGGGCAAGGTCCGCAACATGACCGCCTACGGCGCGTTCGTGGAACTCGAGGAAGGCATCGACGGCATGATCCATGTCTCCGACCTCTCCTGGACCCGCAAGATCAATCATCCAAGCGAGATGCTCAAAAAAGGCGACGACCTCGAAGCCGTTGTTCTCGACATCGACAAGACCAACCAGCGCATCAGCCTGGGCGTTAAACAAATCGACACCGATCCTTGGAAGGAAATCGACGGCCGCTTCCGCATCGGCGATCTCGTCAAGGGCACCATCACAAAACTCACCAACTTCGGCGCCTTCGTCCAACTCCAGGACGACATCGACGGCCTCGTGCACATCTCGCAGATCAGCGAAGACCGTGTCGAGAAAGTCAAGGACGTGCTCAAAGTCGGTCAGGAAGTCGAAGCCCGCGTCATCAAGGTGGACAAAGCGGAGCGCCGCATCGGTCTCTCGGTCAAAGCCGCCAATTACAGCGAGGAAGCTCTCCGCAAGGAAGCCGAAACACTCGACACCCTGCGTCCAGGCGAAGACATGGTCGGTCTCGACCAAGCCTTCCAGTTCGCGGAAGACGAATATCGTCCCGGAGAATCGAAAAAGTAAGCCCTCGCGGCCACTTCCTTCGTATCTTACACGATGAACAAACCTGAAATCACAGCCTACCTGAAGACCCACTGCGGATGGAGCCGCGGCGTGCGTGCGGTTTTTGAAAAATATGAACTTCCCTACACAGAGAAGGACATCATTCAAAATCCGAACTTCCGCTTCGAGATGGAGCAACTGAGCGGCCAACCGCTCTCACCCTGCGTCATCATCAACGGCGCAATGCTCGCAGACATCAGCGGCGAAGAGGTCGAAGCCTACATGCTCCAAAACAGCATTGTCGGCGATGCCTCCAAGTCCACGAGCGTCCCGCTCAACGCCCCATGCTCGGACGAAGAGCACGCGGCCATGGTGCAGGTCCGGTAAGCTAGAAAAACTCAACCCGAAAAGACCGCTTCGATGCAAATTCGGAGCGGTCTTTTTTTGTCTCCGCTGATACAGTGCTGAAGCTTGAAAAATGAAAAAGCGCCGCAACCCCGCACCCGCCGCTTCAGAGCCTCGATTTGTGAAGCTCTCCAGCGACAGGAGGATCATCCTCCTCGATCAGGAGCCGCTCCGCGAGGAGGCGGGCCGCTCGGCGCGCAAAAAAATCGGCGAGATGGAGAAGCTCGCCAGCTCGATCGAGGAGTTTGAAAAAACCATCTTGCCCGCCTACACGCGCTGGGAGGCGGAGACGCTCGGCCCGCTTCTGGCCGAGGAGCGTCAGCTCAACGCCAAGATCGACCACCTCGAGCATTTGCTGAGCACGGCAGGTCTGGAGGCGCTGTTCACAGGGCGTGATCCCTCCGAAATCTATGCCGACATTGCTCGCGAGCAGCAGGAATGGGAGGAGGACCAGGCCGGCGGCGAGCCTGGTCGAGCCCAGCCGGAACCTGAACCAGAGCCGGAGGAAGACCCCGACGCACAGAAGGAATTCACAGACGAGGAGCGCGAATTCCGCAGCTATGTCCGCTACGCCATCGGTGAAGACCCGGATTATTTGGGCAAGCGGCAATACAAAAAGCTCTTCAACGAATACCGGGAGTGGAAACAAAAACGCGAAGGTCAGGCAGCTTCCGTCTCCAGAAAAAAAGAGGAAATCCCCGCCCGCGTGAAGGAGCTCTACCGTGTGCTCGTCCGCCGCCTGCACCCCGACACCGGCAAATCACGCAATGATCCGAATACCCAGCGCCTCTGGCATGATCTCCAAAATGCCTACGCCGCGATGGATGTCGAGCGTCTCGAGGTTCTGCTCGCCCTGACGGATCTCCATGAGAGCGGCAGCGCGATCCGCTCCACGCTTTACCATCTCCGCAAGGTCGCAAAGGAAATGGAACGCACAGTCCGGGATTTGAAAAACCGCTTCCGGGAGGCGCGCTCTTCGCCCGCTTGGCAGTTTTGGCATGCGGACAATCGCCAGAAGGTCGGAGCAAAGATGCGAGCCGCAGTCGAAGCCCGCATCCGAGATGCAAAAAATCACCTCGCCACCCTCGAGCGGGAAATCGACCTCTGGAAAAAAGACGCCGAAATGAGCGGGCGGAAGGCACCGAAATCCAAAGGCCGCAAGCCCAAAGACGAGTCGAGCGATCAGGGGCTCTTCGACTTTTAAATCTCCGTGCGCTCCGGGCCAGCCAGCGTTACTTTTTATCAGCCATGACTACTGCCGCCATTCTTGTCGCCGCCGGCTCAAGCGCCCGCATGGGGTTCGATAAACTCACGGCTCCACTGTGTGGTCGCTCCGTTCTCGAATGGTCGTTGCGCGCCTTTGAAGACTGCCCTGCCATCGACCGCGCCGTGCTTGTTTGCCCCACGCAGCGCATTGCGGAATTCACCGCCCTTGCTGCGGTGTTTCCGAAGTTCCGCGACATTGTCGCTGGTGGAGCCGAGCGCAGCGCCTCTGTGCTACAAGGCCTCCAAGCCCTCGCCTTGAATCCTCCGGATTTCGTCGCAGTCCATGATGCCGCCCGCCCGCTCGTTACTCCCGCACTCATCGAAAAAGTCCTTGCTGCGGCAGAAGTCCACTGCTCAGCCTCGGCGGCCCATCCGGTCACCGATTCGCTCCACCGTGCCGATTCCACCGGAGCCCTCGCGGAAACGATTCCCCGTGCCAACCTCTTCGCCATGGAAACCCCGCAAGCCGCCCGCCACGACCTCCTCCTCGCCGCGCTGGAGGGGCATCACGCGGGAGCGACCGATGAAGTCTCCGCGCTCATCGCCAATGGCATTCATCCCATCCCCGTTCTCCACGGCGAACCCAATTTCAAGATCACCTTCCCGAGCGATCTCGCGCTGGCCGGGTTTTTCCTTCAAGCACCGTGAGCGCTGAAAATTCCACACCCGAAACTCCACAGGCAAGCGTTTCCGGCTTCAAGCGTCTGCGCTACAAACTCGAATTTTTTGGGCTCAAATTTGTAGAAGCCTTCGTCCCTCGCCTGCCCTACAGCGCGCTCCGACCGCTCGCAAATGCGCTCGGCTTCGTCTTCTTCCACATCGATTCCCGCGGCCGTGCCGTGGCCATCGAAAATCTGCGAGTCGCTCTCGGCTCCGCCCACACACCCGCCGAACGCTCACGCATCGCCCGCAAGTCATGCCAGAACTTCGCCCGAACGATGCTCTGCCTCTTTTGGTCGCCGAATCTGACCCCTGAAAATTACCAGAACTACATTCGCGTTGAGGGCCTCGACAACCATCCCATCCACCGCGACAAAAACGCTCCCGGCGTTTATTTCCTCACGCACTTCTCCAATTTCGAGTGGATCAGCCTT
>CAXNGJ010000083.1:0-5721 GCA_964201895.1 Terrimicrobiaceae bacterium | reverse complement strand
AAGATACCTCTCTATGGACTCGGCATTGAGATCATGGAATGTCACCATCGAATGTTCGGCAAACTCCACGCAGCCTGACAATCTGCCAACAACGACTCCAGTGACCACTTCATGGGTTCGCCCGACAAGCGAGGCCAGCATTAGACGGGCTTCTGCAAGGTCTGCAGGCTTGCCGTAAAATCTCCCACCGAGCCACACGACCGTATCCGCAGCCAGAATAAAATCCTCAGGACGCCGTTCCGCTATTACCCGCCATTTCAACCGGGCATTTTTCAGTGCCAAGTTATCAGGGGTCAGGGAGTGGTCTTCAATTTCCTCAGCGCCGGAAAAATCGACCTCTACATCGTAACCTGCCTCTTTTAAAAGGTCTAGGCGACGGGGAGATGCCGAAGCAAGAACAACAGGCTTCACGGTGAAGCGTAGGCTTCAGTGCTCCATATCCGTGTCGTAGGCACCGCGGATGCCTTCGAGCTTTTTGCGCATGGCGCGGGAGGACTCGGGACGGGTGCTGATTTTGGATGCAATGCCCCAGACAATCGGAACGAGGGCAGCGGCGCCCAGGGTGATCAAGGCCACGCCGGCGTTTCGGCGGGCGTTATGCCCAATATTGTCGGCAACAAGAAAGCCTGCGCCGAGACCGATTGCGACCTGCGAAAAACCCACGATTCCAGAGACCGGAAGGTTTTCGCCAAATTTGTCCAAGGAAAGCTGTGACATGGTGATTGAAGCTATGCACGCACTATGGGACTTTCAACACCAAATGAAAAAAGCCATTGGCATTGATCTTGGAGAGGCCCGCGTGGGGGTCGCCGTAAGCGACGATCTCGGAATGCTCGCCCATCCGCTCGAAACGATCCCAACGAAATCCAGCGATGTGCTGAAGCGCGTGCTCGCACTCGCAACCGAACGCTCCGCACAAACGATTGTCGTCGGGATGCCAAGAAACATGAATGGCACCTTTGGACCTGCTGCGGAGAAATCGAAGGCATTTATCGAAGAACTCCGTCGCGAGACCTCGATTCCCGTTGTTTCTTGGGATGAACGAATGACCACGGTCTCAGCGCAGCGCGCGCTACAGGAGGCAGGCCGAAACACTAGGAAGCAACGCCCCATAATCGACCAAGTCGCCGCCCAGATTATTCTTCAGAGCTGGCTCGATTCGCAGGGATGAGATTACAACTGCAGATCGCCTATCACGGAGCCAGCCTGAATGGATGGCAAAGCCAGGCCTGCGGTAACACGGTGCAGGATTATTTGGAAAAGGCCTTCCTCGCTCTCTGTCGGGAACGCATCACCGTGCATGGTGCGGGCCGCACGGATGCTGGAGTTCACGCCGAGGCACAATGTGCGCACGCCGATGTTCCAAACGAACGCTTGAGCCTTCGGGAATGGTTGCCGGCGCTGAATGCCCACCTGCCCGATGCAATCCGCGTTATGAAAATCCAGGAGGCTCCAAGCGACTTCCACGCCCGGTTTTCGGCGAAGGGAAAAATCTATCGCTACACGGTTTGGAATGGACCCGCACTGCATCCATTGATGAAAGACCGTGCTTGGCATGTTCCAGGGAACTTGGATTTCGAAAAGCTCCAGCGCGCTTGCGAGCTTTTTACCGGAACACATGACTTTGCAGCATTTTCGCTCAGGAGATCTGATACCCCCGAGCAAACGGTGAGAACCATTCATGCCATCGAAAACCAAATATCAACTGGAAAGATTGATCTCACTTTTGAAGGCGAAGGCTTCCTCTACAAAATGGTGAGAATCCTCTCGGCCGCCATAATCCGCCACGCCAGCTGCAGGGTGGAAATCGAGGAACTGTCAGAACAACTGGCACCAGCCTCGCCAGCGTTTATGCACACAGCACCGGCAGCCGGACTTTGTCTTGTGCGTGTTATTTATTGAGCGACTTGAAAATCCCTCTCCCCTTGTTAGCCTGCAGCGTGCGGAATCGGAATCTGGTAGCCATCATTATCTGCGTTGGGTGCTTCTTGCTAACACCCGCCGCGATGCGCGGACAGACGAGCGACGAGGAAATAAAACGCCTCTTCATCCAAGCGCGAGAGGACATACAACCCGTCAGAAAGCCCTCGCCATCCGCCACGCCACGACCGAAGCCAAAGCCGGTGGCAACCCCATCTTATCAATCGAAGCCCAAACCCCAAACCTCCCCCACCCCACGCAAGTCTCAAGCTACCGCTGCGAAGCCAACTCCCAAGACAACACCAGACCAAAGCGAGGACTCCAAAGGCTTGGAAGAGGCAACACCCTCACAAAAAGGCGCGGCGGAGAAACAAGAGTCCGACGACTATATTTTGATTCCGGGCGAGGAGACATCAACAGTGAAGCCACCCCCTGACACCACACCAACGAAAGTTGTTGAGGAAAAGAAACCCGAGACACCCGCTCCGGTCTCACCTCAGGTTCCAAAAGGAAAAACGCCCGCTGGCAGGCCTCTCGATGCACCGATTCTCATCGAAAAATCTGGTCTTCAGGAGGAGGCAGGTTACGAACCGCCAGCGAAGTCTGCATTCGGCGGGTTCATGAAGCGCTACCGCTACCTAACGCCCGCCGTTCGCAAGGCGATCGATCGCGCCAAGGTCCAACGCGGTCGCTGGAAATACATCATTGTGCACAATAGCGGAACCCGGCAGGGAAACGCCCGCATTTTTGAGAACTACCACCGAAAGGTTCGTAAAATGCAGAATGGTCTCGCGTATCATTTTGTCATCGGAAATGGGAACTCCTCGGGCAATGGCCAAATCGAAATCGGCAACCGCTGGACCCGCCAGATCAACGGCGGACATGTCGCGAGCGACTACCTCAACGACATCTCGCTGGGCATCTGCCTCGTCGGCGATCTGAATCGCGACCTCCCCACCAAAGACCAACTGGGAGCCCTAGACGAACTCTGCAGCTACCTCCGCGACCGCGTCGGAAAAGTCAAAGGCCGACCGGCAATTGTCAAAGGTCACAAGGAAATCAACCCCAAGCCGACCGATTGTCCAGGAGACCGTTTTCCCTTGGGCTGGCTCCGCAAGCGCTTTGGCGGCTGATCGAGGTTTCGCATGCGCGATCTTTTTCTTTGGTTTGTAGCAGGCGAGGAGAGCGGCGATGCGCGCGCTGTGGAAGTCATGCAAGCCATCAAAGCGCAACACCCGTCAGTGATCTTCGGCGGGGCTGGCGGCAACGCCATGCAGAAGTTGTGCGAGCAGCAATTCGACAATTGGGTCCAGCAGGCGGCTGTAACCGGTTTGTGGGATGTTTTAAAAAACTACGGCTACTTCAGGCAAAAGTTCCGCGCGATGCTTACAGCAATCCGCGAGAAAAAACCGGACGCTGTCGTGCTCGTGGATTATCCCGGCTTCAACCTTCGCCTAGCGCGCACACTCAGAGATACCGGCTACCGAGGCAAAATTCTCTACTACATCAGCCCCCAGGTCTGGGCATGGAACAGGGGACGCATTCCGAAGATGGCGCGTTTTTTGGATCTCATGATCTGCGTCTTTCCATTCGAGGCTCCGATGTATCAGGCCAGCGGATTGCACACCGTCTTCGTGGGACATCCCCTGCTGGAAGCCCTCGCAGCAAAGCGGGGAGGTATCGAGCGCGAACCCAATTTGCTCGGACTTTTTCCAGGAAGCAGGGAACGCGAAGTGAAACGCAATTTTCCTGTGATGCTCGAAGCGGCCCGTTTGGTGGCAGCGGAAATGCCGGGCATCCGCTTCGAGGCCTCGGCCGCAGGCAGCGCACGCGCCGAAAGCATGCGCAAGTTGGCAGCCGGGTTTCCCGTAGAAATCCGCCAAGGCAACGCCCACGAGTTGATGCAACGCGCCACGGCAGGCATCGTCTGCTCCGGAACAGCAACGCTCGAGGCCGCCTTTTTCGGCCTCCCCTACTGCCTGATCTACAAAACAGCGTGGCTCACATTCGAAATCGGGAAGCGGCTTGTGGATGTCAACGCGCTGGGAATCGTCAATATCCTGAACAACTACCGGCTCAATCCTCCTCCAAATCCGGCACTCCCCGCAAAACCCGCTCCCCATCTGATTCGGGAATTCATTCAAAACGACGCCACAGCGGAAGCCCTCGCCAAAGAATCCCTCCGCCTCCTGCAAAGCGAATCCACCCGCGAACAACTCCGCTCCCAACTCACCGCCATCACATCCCTGCTCAAAGCTGAAGGCGCAAGCGAACGAAGCGCAGCCACTTTGCTCCGCAGTCTACAGGATTAACCAAAAAAATGAACGATCGTTCATTTTTTTGGTCTTTTGTAAAACTTTATAGATCAGTTTTATGTGTTTTATTTTTCTTTTTTCGAAAGAATTTTTGGCCCCATTTTGAACCAAAAATTTGGACGATCGTCCAAATTTTTGGTCCACGTTGGGTATAGTGGTGGAGCGTGCAAAGGGAGTGGGATTTATTACGCGAGGCGGAGGACGAGTTTGAGGGCGTCGGCGCGCACGGTGGCGGATTCTATGGCTTCGAGGAGTGAGGTTTTGAGTGCTTGGAGTGCTTCGATTTCGCCGGGGCGGATGTGGTTGTTAATGAGTCGCAGGTCTTCGAGGCGCTCGATTTCGGCTGTGATTTGATCCGAGGCTTTTTGGCGGGCGGTTTGGATGATGGCTTCCTTGCGGGCTGCGGCGAATTCGGATGCCTTGGCGAGCATGGCGGGGAGGTGCTTTTTCTTGAAGACGGGAGTGTCGAGCAGAGTGAAGACATCGCCTGTTTCCAAGACTGCGTTGCGGAATTCGTCATCGTCGCTGCAATCTTTGAGAGACTGATCGACTACAATCCGCAGCGGTGTGGCAGGCAGGAAGCGGTCGGCATGCAAGGATGGCGGAGCGATGGATTCAATAACGAAGTGCGCTTCGAGAAGGATTCCATCGGCTTGAGCGGCTTTCCAGACACTGAAAACCGAGTTGCCGGTTTCCATGCCGAGGATGGCATCAAGGGCGGCGAGAACGAGAGGGTGGTCGGGTGTGACGAAGCCGATGTCCTCGCGGGAGAGTGCACGACTACGTTGGAAGGTCACCATTGTTCCCTCTGCGGCGAGGCCGGGAAGTGTGGCGGCCTGGGATCCACCGCTCTTGAGCAGATAACTCCGCAGGCCGAGTTCCTCCACCTGAACTCCCAAATGGTCGAGCATTCGAATGAAGAAGGATTCGAAATCTGAATCGGCATCCTGGCGCTGAATGGACTCGATGAGTGGTTTGGCGATTTCCGGGCGGTTGGAATTGAGTTCGAGAAGCCGATCGTGGCCGCCTTGCAGGCGTTTGGTGATTTTTTTGGCTTCTGCCGAGGTTTCCTTGATGAGGGTGGCGAGTCCAGCGGGCGCGAAATTTTCGGCGACGGCTTGGATGTTTTTTCCAAAGCGAAGCATGAGGTCGGAGGCACCGTTGGGAATTTTCTGAAAGGCGTCGAGTGCCTCGTGATACCAATGTGCGAGCACATGGGAGCGTGTGCCTTCCTCAAACGGGACATGGATATGGATGGTCGATGTCTGGCCGATTCGGTCAAGGCGGCCGATGCGTTGTTCCAGCAACTCGGGGTTATCGGGCAGGTCGAACAAGACGAGGTGGTGGGCGAATTGAAAATTGCGTCCCTCGCTACCGATCTCGGAGCAAATGAGGAGGCGGGCGCCGTCCTCTTCGGCGAAGTAGGCGGCGTTGCGGTCGCGCTGGAGCAGGGTAAGACCCTCGTGGAAGACGGCAGCGGCAATTT
>CAXNGJ010000082.1:0-5727 GCA_964201895.1 Terrimicrobiaceae bacterium | reverse complement strand
AGTGGTGGGCGGGTGGCTTTGATCGGGGGCGCCGATTTTTGGCGCTCGGAGGGTCGCCGGCATGTCGCGCAGGGTGATTTGCGGGCCGGAGGCCATGACGACGCCATGCTCCACAGCAGTACGCAATTCGCGGACATTGCCGGGCCAGTCGTATGCCAGCACCTTTTCCATCGACTCTGGTGAAAGTTCGCGATGGGGCTTCCCGTTTTCGAGTGCGGTTTCTCGCAAAAAGGCATCCACCAAAAGCGGGATGTCAACCTTGCGATCGCGGAGGGGGGGCATGGTGAGGGGAACCACATGCAACCGAAAAAAGAGGTCGTCACGGAATTTCCCTTCGGCGACGAGTTTTGAGAGATTTTTGTTGGTTGCAGCAATGAGTCGGACGTCGGCGGCGAGAGTCTCCCCTCCCCCCACGCGTTCGAAGGTTCTTTCGCCGAGGACACGGAGGATTTTGACTTGTGTGGTGAGATCGATCTCGCCGATCTCATCGAGGAAAAGCGTGCCTCCTTTGGCTTGCTCGAAGCGGCCGATGCGGCGTTCAAAGGCTCCGGTGAAAGCACCTTTTTCATGACCGAAAAGCTCGCTGGCCAAAAGCTCGGGCATGAGCGATGCGCAGTGGACGGCTACGAATTTTCCCTTCGAGCGTGGACTGAGTTCGTGAATCGCATGCGCCGCGAGTTCCTTGCCGGTACCGCTCTCACCTTGCACGAGCACAGTGGCGCGGGAGGGAGCCACCTGCTTGATGGTGTCGAAAACTTCGACCATGGCGGGCGATCGGCCGATCATGCCATCGACGCGGAACTGGTTCTGAACCTTCGAGCGGAGTTCCTTGTTTTCGCGGCTGGTGTTGCGCTCGCGGAGGGCGCGCTTGATGAGAATTTCGAGCCGGTCGATGTTCACCGGCTTCGTGACAAAATCGTAAGCTCCGCGCTTCATCGCCTCGACTGCGGTATCCACCGATCCGTAAGCGGTCATCATGATGCAGATCGGCGGGTTTGCCTTTTTGACAATCCGCTCGATGAGCGACATGCCATCATCCCCGCCGAGCCGCAGGTCGGTGAGCACGACATCCACCGGCACGCTCTCCAGAATGGCCAGGGCGCCATCGGCATCCGGCGCGACATAAACCTCAAACTCGGCATCCAGCGCATTGCGGAGACCGTCGCGGGTGTTTTTTTCGTCATCAACAATGAGAAGCGTTGCGGACATTGCCACGAGTAGAAAGCAAACAAGCCTCCGCATCAACCCTGCGCTCGGAGCACAGCATCAAACAAAAGACAGAAGCGGGAAGCCTCGTTTCAGAACCGGCTCGACAGGCGCATTGAGCCATTTCGACAAAACGGTCGCGTAAACGCTACGGAAGTCGATGTTGTGAATCATATCGCCATCGTGCAATTGCGTAAGGCTGGGAGCCGCTCCATAAATGCCCGGCTTGACCTTCCCTCCAACAACGAAAAGTGGCGCGGCGGCACCATGGTCCGTGCCGCTACTAGCATTTTCCTGAACCCGGCGCCCAAATTCGCTGAAGCTCATCAAGAGAACCCGATCAAAATTGCCTTGGGCCTTCAAATCCGCGCAGAATGCGGAGAGCGAGGAGTCGAGTTCCGCCATGAGCCTTTCATGGGCACCGGCCTGGTTGCTGTGTGTGTCGTATCCGCCTTGAGCCACATAGTAGACACGCGTGGGCATTCCCCCTCCGATGAGCCTGGCTACGAGATTCAACGAGTCCGCAAGCCTGTTCGACGGATAGGAAGCCCCTGGCCGGGTGCGTTTGATGATCTCGGCGACCTTGTCGGAGCTCATGACGGCATCGAGGGAGGTTCGCTGAAGAAAATCCAACGCATCGCCCTCTCCATCCGCATGACCTGGCAGCATACCAATGCTGTCCCCATCCATCTGCCCGGACTCAAAATCATTCACCGAACGGAAAAAATCGTCCGCGACATCACGGTCGGATGCATTGTTGAGGTCGAAGCGAAATTGCTCCGGCCGAGAGAACGAGATTCCACGAGGCTCGGGAGCCGCAAAGGCCTGAGGAGGCTGAGGTCCGATGCTGACTCCGATAGATGGATCTTCTCCCTTGCAGCAAGCGTCGAAGTAGCGGCCCATCCAGCCATACTTTTCCGTCACAGCGCTATCGGAGGCGGTATGCCAAATCTCGGTGGAACGAAAGTGCGAGCGGTTCGGATTCGGGTAGCCCACGCCTTGCACAATCGCGAGGTGCCCCTCGTCGTGAAGCGACTTGAGGCCCGCGAGCTTCGGGTTCAATCCAAAATGATCGGTCAATCGCAGCGTCTTTCCGCCAGGGATCGCAAGAGTCGGCCTGGCTCGGAAATAGGCATCATCGCCAAAAGGAACCAGAGTGTTGAGTCCATCATTGCCGCCCGCCAACTGGAGGACGATCAGGATCGGGCCGTCCTTTCCCGTGAGCGTCTGAATGGCAGAGTCCGCAGCCATGGCATCCAACGTGAAAAATGTGCGCTCCAGAAAGGCGGGAATCGTCCATGAGACGGCTCCACCAAGAAGGGAGGTGCGAAGGAACTGTCGGCGTGTGTGGAGGGTGTGTTTCATGTCAGTTGGAATTCTGGGGTGCTCATCAATAAATGGACAATATCGCGGCGGGCGGCCTGCGAGTTCCCGTTTTTTTCGAGCAGGTGAAAGGTCTTTTCGCGCAGCGCAGGATTCATGGGAGCTTGAAAAAGACGCCATGCGAGAAGGTCGCATGCCTGCGGCGGCTGGGTTCCCGTAGGAAGGATTTTTTCCATGTCCGGCATGGCGTCACCGCCTCCCCTCACCAGCGTGCCTGCCAAATTGTAGCGCAGCAGAAGCGAGGAGGAGCTGATCCAGGCGCGGCCGCCGTCCCAGCCTTTCACATTCGGCGGCGCGAAGAGAACCTGTCCCAGTTGCTCCAGACTATTCTGAACCATTTTTGGATTCGGCATGGGCCTTTCAAGATTTTTGCAGGTCTGGATGAGCCACTGGACAGGACTCTTGATCTGACGCCGCCGGTATTTCGAAGAGTAGAACTCGCGACTTATAAAAATCCTTTCGAGAAAATCCCCGGTTTGCAGACCCGAGGCGCGGTATTCCGAGGCCAGAAATTGATTCAGTGGACCGGCGGGTTTTTCCCCGACATAGAAATTCCAGATTTTCGCTGAGAGAAACTCCGCGCACTGCGGTCGGGATATAATGAGGTCCACCGTCGCATCACCGTCGAACACTCCGCTCTGACCGAAGATTTTTTTCGCGCCAGCGTCATGGTTTTTCCGAGAGAATAAAAACCCGCCGGTTTCGGGATTGATGCGGTAGCCAGTGAAAGCGCGCGCCACCTCCTGGATGTCCTCCTCGCTGTAATGCCCCTCACCGAGGGTAAACAACTCCATGAACTCGCGGGCGAAATTTTCATTCGGATGCCCCACCTTGCTGGAGTTCAAGTCCAAGTAGCGGATCATTGCGGGATCCTTCGACATCTCTTTGGCAAAAGGTGCGAATGCGCCGAAGGCATGCGCACGGAGCGTTTGATTCTGCTGCAAAACAAGGAAGGGATCTCTCACCTTTTGGATGCTTGTCGCCCAGTGGCCATGCCAAAAAAGCACACACTTCTCGCGTGCCGGGTAGGGCGTTGTAGCCAGGCGCTGAATCCACCAATGCCGGGCGACTTGGGTTTGTTCCCGCGCCTGTGCTTGGATCATTCTTTTCCTCTCCGCAGGCTCTTCCGGACTCATCGAGTCTTTTCGAGGAGGAGGCGGCATCGGGCTGATCTCCGGAGCGGGATAGAGATCTTCATCCTCGCCTGCATGCAAGAGACTGCGCACAGCGGCGGCGTGCCCCATTGTGTGGAGCTTCTGAATTTCCTCAGGCGAACCGCCAAAGGCCGCACGATTCAAAAGATGGGCAGCGGCTTGAATCGTCCATTCGTTGGCAGGCAGCGGGGAAAGCATGTTTCTTTAAACACGCAACTCCCGCCAAAGTTGCACAAGGATTTATCGGTATCCGGACAACAACACAGCCATGAGCAGAAGAAGGCATTTCGTAGAACTTATCCCATCGAAAAAAACTGCCGACATAAGCAAAATAAATGCATTTCGATATCTCTACGCATGATTTCCGCCTTGAGTTTCCTTTTAAAAGAGGCAAGTATTAAGCCGCTTCCGACGCTATCATTTATGCAATACGGCTCCGGCGACCCATTTCATTTCGGTCTAAGGTCTGAATTCATCGCGTCACTCATGTTCTTTGCAGTGTGCGTTAAGTATACACTTGCAAGGGGGTGTGCATCGTCGGAAACAGAACTGCCGTCCGTGCCGTTTCTGCGGGGAGGATTTCTCCGCGCGGCGGGTCGGCCATGCAACGCAATAATAGAAACCATGTCATCAGAATACTCACCCAGCGGAACACGTCGTTCGTCTCGCCGCGGGTCTAACAGACGCCCCGAGCGCGGCAACCGATCCGGCTCCGCCCAGCACGAAAACAAACCCAAGGCAAAAAAATCGCTCCTTTCACGAATCCTCGGATTCCTGACGGGCAAAAAAGAAGAACCCAAAAAGTCCACCCGCGAGGAACGTCCCCAACGGAGCGCTGAAAATGGCACCTCCGAGCGCCCTGCTCGCGAGCGCCAAAGCCGCAGCGAGCGCCCGACCGGCATGCGCACGCCGGAGGTGGTGGAGGTCTCCTCCCCACGCCTTTATGTAGGCAACCTGTCATTCGAGGCCGGCGAAAGCGACCTGTTCGACCTCTTCAACGGCGTCGGATCGGTGCAAAATGTCGAAATCGTCGTCAATCGCCACAACATGCGCTCCAAGGGATTTGCCTTCGTGCAAATGCAGTCGGTGGATGAAGCGAAACGCGCTGTTTCGGAACTCCACGACAAGGAATTCATGAGCCGCAAGCTCGTGGTGAGCGGAGCCAAAGCGCTCGAAGAGCGCCGCTCGGAACGCACAGCTCAGGCCGCTGAGTAATACAAAAACATCCTTCGCCAAAGGGTCCCGTCCGATTATCGTGACGGGGCCTACCGGCGCGGGTAAATCCGCCCTCGCCGTTGCACTGGCCCTTCGCCTGGGAGGAGAAGTCGTGGGTGCGGATGCTTTTCAAATCTACGCCGGGCTACCAATCCTCACAGCACAGGCTACGGAGGACCTCCTCTCGCTCGTCCCCCACCATCTCGTAGGCTTCTTAGATCTCAAGCAAAGATTCGACGCCGCGATGTATGCAGAAGCGGCATGGCGCTGCATTCGAGATATTGAATCACGCGGTCGCGTGCCGATTTTAACCGGAGGAACCGGTCTTTACCTGAAATCCCTCACCCACGGCCTGGTGGAAATGCCGAAAGCGGATGCCGATTTGAGGGCCCGCATCACAGCCCTGCCGGTCGAGGATGTGCTGGCAGAACTTTGTGAAAAAGATCCCGCCGCGCCGGCTGCGATCGATACGCGCAATCCTGTGAGGGTTCGGCGCGCACTCGAAATCGTTCTTCTCACTGGACAGCCGTTGGCGGAATCCCGAAGCGCTTGGAGCCAAGACAAGGGTCTCTTTCGCGGCCTTGTGCTGATGCGAGATCGCAACGACCTGCGAAGCCGCATTGCTGCCAATGTTGAAGCCATGTTTGCCGCCGGAGTCGTTAACGAAGTGCAGGCCGCCGAGCATGCCGGCGAGGGTGCCGCCCGTGCCATCGGATTCCGCGAAATCCAGCAACTCCTCCGAGGTGAAATCACCGAAAGCGAGTGCAAG
>CAXNGJ010000081.1:0-5732 GCA_964201895.1 Terrimicrobiaceae bacterium | reverse complement strand
TGGCAAAAGTGATTAAGAGTTACGGCAAGCCTACCCTTAGCTCCTCCCCCCTTAACCCCTCTCTTCAACCGATGCCATCTGCCCTCCCCCTTCAACACTTGGCGCGTTTTTGGGGCGTCAGAGGCTCCATCCCTACTCCGGGACAATTGACAGCCCGTTACGGCGGGAACACCACTTGTCTGGAACTAAGAATCCAGAATGAGATTGTCATTATCGATGCAGGCTCGGGCATCAACCCGCTCGGAAGTTCACTCATCAACGAGTTCGGCACTACCCCTCTCAGCCTGACTCTTCTCAATACCCATACCCATTGGGACCACATTCAAGGCTTCCCGTTCTTCACTCCCGCATACATCAAAAACAA
Organism: Terrimicrobiaceae bacterium; assembly: GCA_964201895.1. Classification (GTDB taxonomy): domain Bacteria; phylum Verrucomicrobiota; class Verrucomicrobiia; order Chthoniobacterales; family Terrimicrobiaceae; genus UBA967. The sequence continues at coordinate 5,368 of CAXNGJ010000081.1, read as the reverse complement.
TAGGATTCGCGTGATGGGAAAAGACCCGAAATCCGATTCGCTGAAGTCGATTTTTGAGAAACAGATGGACGGCAACCACTGCTTCCCGGTGCCCTTGGAAGCCATGCAAAGCGAGATGAGTTTCGAACATCTCGATCCAGACGGACAATCAATTTTTCATCTCGCTGACATACGCGTCACCACATGTCCCACAAACCACCCGGGCGGATGTCTGGGCTATCGTTTTGATACACCGAGCAGAAGCCTAGTCTTCCTATCGGATCACGAAACAGAAGGCCAAAATGAAGAGCAGATTATGAATTTCATAAAAAGCGCCGACATTCTCATCGCAGACACCCAGTTTACCTCCGAAGAGGCCGCAGAACACCGAGGCTGGGGGCATGGATGTTCTGATAGCGTTGTTTCCCTCGCATTAAACGCAGGCGTAGGAACCCTCTACATGACCCATCATGACCCATCTCACAACGATGATTTCATCGACGGAATGCTGGCAGATGCGCGGAACATGCTCCCAAAGTCGAGCGATCTAAAAATCTTCGCAGCAACGGAGCGGGAAGAAATTTCTTTCTGATCAAAACGGGAATCGAAACATTTCTTTGTTTCGGGATTTGACATCAATGAGAGGCTCATTCAGCTTCGCCGACTCTCGATATCCAACGCATGAAAACATTCTCAGCCAAATCCGAAGAGGTGAAGCGCAACTGGTGGGTCATCGACGCCGCCGGCCAGCCTCTCGGCCGCGTCGCCGTCAAGGCCGCCAACCTCCTTCGCGGAAAAAACAAAGCCATCTTCACTCCTCATGTTGACACCGGCGACTTCGTCGTTGTCCTCAACGCCTCCAAGGTCACCATCGGCGGAAAAAAAGAAATCGCCAAGACCTACATGAGCTTCTCGGGATTCGTCGGTGGTCATAAATCCGAGACCTTCCGCGCTCGCCGTGAACGCCGCCCGGAGCTTCTCATCGAACGCGCCGTCCGTGGCATGATCCCTCACAACCGTCTCGGCCGCGCCCTCTATGGCAAACTCAAAGTTTATGCAGGCGCCGAGCACCCACACACCGCACAAAACCCACAAGCAGCCTGATTTTTTCGTATGAGCAAAGCAGAACCCATCCAAACCACAGGCCGCCGCAAGACCTCCGTCGCAAGCATCCGCCTGCAGCCCGGCTCCGGTGCCATCAAGGTCAACGGCCGCGACTTCACCGACTACTTCCCCAGCCTCTCGGTTCAAAACCAGATTCTCCGCCCGCTGGAAATCGCCAACGCCGTTCACACCTACGACCTCACCGTCAGGACAGTCGGCGGCGGCGTCAACGGCCAGGCCGGCGCCCTGCGCCTCGCCATCAGCCGCGCTCTCATCGAGATCGACGAGGCCCTGCGCATCCCGCTCAAGCAGGAAGGCCTGCTCACACGCGACCCTCGCATGAAGGAACGCAAAAAGCCCGGCCAGCCCGGCGCCCGCAAACGCTTCCAGTTCTCGAAGCGCTAACCCGCTTTCCCTTCCGCATCAAAGGGCCGCCTCTCAAAGGGCGGTCCTTTTTTTTGGGCAAGAGCATTACTGCTCCGGCATGATTTGGGGAGCAAGTTCAGCAATCGCGGCCTCCACACGCTCGTTTGTTTGCGCCAAATTCTTGCCACCGTAAACGAACCCCTCAAGGACCGGCGCGTTCACGATGACGTAGGCCCAGCGGTGGTTTGTGTTGTGCAGCAGCATGTCGAGATTCGTCTTGAGGACCCTCACAAAATGGTGCGGCGTTGTGGCATGCTTTCCGATGAACCAGTAGCAGAAGATCGATGTCAGATCCCGCTGCGTGCCATTGTTAAGCATGACTGGCCTGACAACCGTGAGCTTCATGACCTCAAGCGTCCTTCCATCTGCCAGCTTCACCGGCACCACTTCGCCGGTTTTAATCGTCCAGCCCTGAGCGGGGAGACAGACCTCGGGACGGTGGATGCTGCGCTTTTCGGCTCCGGCTAGCACGATCTGGCAATGAATGTCGTCGCCTAGACCATCGGAGTAGATTTTTTTTGCGAATTCGGTGTCGGCCGGAAGGATGACCTTCTCAGCCTCGGATACAGACTGATCGCTGCCCCACAACCCGACCAATGTGCCGGGAAGCTCCATCACGACGCCAGGCTCGGATTTTGTCGCAGGCGAAGTGCCCCACAGGCAGGCGACGATGGTGACGGCAGCGAGTGCTACAATCACAACGCCGCGCCAGATGGGAATCGAGCCGCTCTCAGCCGACGAAACAGAGTTGGATGGCACTTGCATGGCCGTTGCTTTACACCGAGTCGATAGCTTGGGCAACCCGTGAATTTTTTCAGAGGCTCGACGGGAAGAGATGTATGCTTGCACACAAATCGAATTGATAGAAAGATAGAGTTATTATGGTGACAGGAAAATCCCCCCAGTGGTATCTCCGCAAACATGTGGACGGCGAAATTTTTGGCCCGGTTGCATTTGACCAAATCCGAGAATGGGCGATGTCTGCTCAGATTCATCCGCAGGATGCCATTTCAAATGACGCCCGCACTTGGAACAAAGCGCCAATGCTCGAGGATCTGCATATGGATTGGCTTGTAGAAGTCACCGGACAACTGCTGTACGGCCCCACCACAGCGGGAACCCTGCTGGAATTCCTGAGCCTTGGAGAAATCTCGGCAGAAACAAAAATCCTGAATTGCTGCTCGGGTGAAAAGATGAGGCTGGGAGAAGCCACATTTTTCCCGAACCCTGCAATCCATGGTGAGGATGCACGAAATCAGGACATCAACCTGAAGGAAAGCCTCCAAAACCGGATTATGGAACTCGAATCGGCGCTCCTGCATAAACAAACGGAACTCAACTCCGCTCTCGATGGGATCGCCCGACTGAAGCGGCGTGTGGAGGATTTGGAATCCACCAAACTCTGAGACTCCGGCTCCGCGCGGAAATTCGAAAGACTTTTCATTGAGCGGGCAGTTTCCTTTGCTAAATTCATGGCGATGTCCCGCTTTCCTCTGATTGCCTTCGCATTTCTCTGCACAGTTGCCGCGCTGAACGCCGTGGAAATTTCAAAAAGCCTCATCCGGATCGAGGCGACTTCCCAGGAACCGAATTACAAAACACCCTGGAGCCCGGGAGATGTCTCCTCGGGAGTGGGTGCCGGATTTGTTGTGGATGGCAAACGCATCATGACAAATGCCCATGTCGTAAGCAACGCGCGGTTTCTCACCATTTCCAAGGAAGGCGATCCGAACCCGTATCTTGCAAAAATCCTCCACATCGCCCACGACTGCGACCTCGCCCTGCTGACCGTTGAAAACCCGGCATTCTTTAAAGACACCTCTCCTCTGGAATTCGGCGGTATCCCGGAAATAGAATCCGTCGTCTCGGCCTATGGATACCCCCTCGGCGGCACACGACTTTCGGTGACGCGCGGCATCGTGTCGCGTATCGACTTTCAACCCTACTCGCACTCTGGCATGGATTCACACCTCGCCATCCAGATCGATGCCGCCATCAATCCCGGCAACAGCGGCGGGCCGGTGATGCAGAACGGCAAGGTCGTCGGCGTGGCATTCCAAGGCTACAGCGGCGATATCGCACAGAATGTTGGCTACATGATTCCCACACCCGTGATCCAACGCTTTTTGACGGATGTGAAGGATGGCCACTACGATCGTTATGTGGATCTCGCCGTGGCCTACCGCAACCTCTTCAACCCCGCCTCCCGCCGTGCTCTGGGACTCGAGGATGAGACCACCGGCGTCCAAGTGAGCAGCGTTTACAGCGGAGGCGCAGCCGATGGAATCGTGAAGGCCGGGGATGTGATTTTGAAAATCGACGGACACACCGTGTCGAGCGACGGCACGATTCCGCTCGAGAACGAGGCCGTGCCATTGGACGAGGTGGTGGAAAGAAAATTCAAAGGCGACAAGGTTCAACTCGACATCCTCCGCGAGGGGAAACCCATGACTCTCACCGTGCCGCTCAACGAACCATGGCCATTCAAGCTTCATAGCAATCTCTACGATGAGAAGCCCCGCTTCGTCGTCGCAGGCGGGCTGGTGTTCCAGCCGGTGGATCAGAATTTCATGGGGGCACACGAGCCGTCCAACCAGCGACTGAACTACATTTTCGACTACTTCATTGACGATGAATTGCACACCAACCGCCCGGAGATCGTTGTTCTCAGCAACATCCTCCCCGACCCGGTGAACGCCTATGCCGAGGAATTTCGTTACTCGGTTGTGGACGAAGTGAACGGCCACCGCATCAAACGTATCGAAGACATTGCCACAGCCTTCGACGAGCAGACGGACTACTATGTCATCAAATTTGCGGGCGGAGGACGCCCAATTGTTCTCGAGCGCAAAGCCATCGAAGAAGCCCGTCCACGCATTCGCGGCCGCTATGCAGTCACGGCGGAGAAAAACCTCGAAAAATGAAATCCATCCATCTCCTGCGCGCCGTTTGGCTCGCCCTCATTCTTGTGCTGGCCATTCAGTCCGCCCCTGCGGTGGACGATGCATCCACGCAGGAATCCGCCTCTCAATCCCTGCTGCGAGTGAACTCGACCAATCAGGTTTACGACTTTTTCCGACCATGGATCAAAAAGCCCCCCTTCAGCCGACGGGGCATCGGCGCACTGATCGACGGTGGCCGTATTCTTGTCACAGCCGAACTCGTCGCCAACTCGACATTTATCGAACTCGAAAAACCTGCCACCGCCGAGAAATCCACAGCCACCGTGGAGCGCGTTGACTACGACTGCAACCTCGCCGTCCTACGCCCTGCAGACCCAGCGTTCCTCAGTGGCATGCAGGCCCTCGCCTTGAATGGCCCCTTGAAGGTCGGCGACCAAGCCACAATCCTCCAACTGGAACCGAATGGAGACATCGCCCAAACCCTCGGCCGCATCACATCCATCAGCGTAGGCAGTTATCCCTCGGAGTCACGCGACCTTCTCCTCTTTAAACTCGGAGCGCCCCTCCAGCAGCGGGACGGCAGCTTCACCCTGCCCGTAATCCGCGATGGCCGCCTCATCGGCATGGTCATGCGATACGATGCACGGAACCAGTCCGCCGACATCGTTCCGACTGCGGTGATCCGCCATTTTTTGGCTGAACTCGGCTCTCCCACTTACCAAGGGTTTGCCCGACTCGGCATGGCCTTCGCTCCGCTGCGCGATCCACAACTCCGCCACTACATCGGCCTCAAGGAACCAGGTGGCATTTATGTCGCCGATATCACCCCGCGAGGCTCCGCCAATATCGCAGGGATAGAAAAGGGTGATGTCATCCTTGCGATGGATGGAATTGCTCTCGACCAGGATGGAAACTATGAGGATCCGGACTACGGTCGCATCCCCTTCAGCCATCTC
>CAXNGJ010000080.1:0-5802 GCA_964201895.1 Terrimicrobiaceae bacterium | reverse complement strand
TACTTCACCCACTGGCTCGAAATGCGAAAACACATCAAACATGTGCCCCGCATTTTCCATGTGAACTGGTTCCGCAAAGACTCCACCGGAAAATTCCTCTGGCCCGGCTTTGGGGAAAACACCCGCATCCTGCGCTGGATGGTCGAACGCTGCCGCTTCGGTGCCCACGCGCTCGAAACAGCCATCGGCTGGCTGCCAGACTACTCCGACATCCATATGGACGGCCTCGATAAAACCGTCACCCCTGAAATCTTCGCCGAGGCGCAAAAAATCGACACCTCCGAGTGGCACCGCGAACTCCTCCTCCAAGACGAACTCTTCATCAAACTCTACAGCGACCTTCCCAAGGAAATCATCTTCCAACGCGAACTCCTCATCGCCCGCCTCTAACTGGCGGGGAGTGTTTTTTCAGGCAGCGAGAAGTTTTTTGATCATGGGCTCGTCGGGGTTGGGGCCGACGACCGCTATGGTGAGGCGGGAGGGATCAAGGATTTCGCGGGCGACAGCGAGAATGTCGTCGGGCGTGACGGCGCGGAGACGTTCGTTGACGGTTTCGGGATCGACGATTTTGCCTTTGGCGAGAAGGGATCCACCGAGGCGGGCATTCTGACTGGAGCTGCGCTCGAGGGACATCCGGTTCGAGCCGATGGTGTATTCCTTGGCACGGCGGAGTTCGGCCGAGCCGATTGGTTTTTTGCGGAGGAGGTCGAACTGGGCAAGAATGAGGCGGAGGGATTTTTCGAGGTTGCGGCGGTCGAGTCCGGCGGAGATGCCCAGCGCGCCGCCATCGTTCAAGCTCAGCCAGTGGCTGCTCACGGAGTAGCAGAGTCCACGCTTCTCGCGCATTTCCTGGAAGAGGCGGGAGCTGGCGTTTGCTCCGAGGACGACATTGAGCAGATGGAGCGCGAAACGGCGCTCGTCGCGATGGCTGAAGGCGGGCAGGGCAAGCGAGAGCTGGGTTTGCTGGATGTCGCGCGCTTCGGTGACGATGCGGGGGGATTTTTGCCGGGCGGGAAAGGGCTTTGCGGCAGGGGATTTTCCCGTCGGGAGGCCTGAAAGAAGTTCCGCGACTTTTTCCACAACCTCATCGTGTTGGATTTTGCCTGCGGCTGTGACGACGGTGCTCGGAGCGTTGTAATGGCTCGAACGATAGGCGCGGAACGCGGAGGCATCCATCCCCTCGATGGTTTGCAGGGTGCCTGTAATCGGCCTGCCGAGCGGATGGCCGGCCCACTGGGTGTTTTCGAGGAGTTCCTGAACGCGCGAGGAGGGTTCGTCCTCATACATGAGAATTTCCTCCGCTATGACGCCGCGCTCGCGGTCGATGTCGCGGGGCGAGAAGCGGGGGTTCATGTAGATGTCGCAGAGGACATCGCAGACTCTGGGGAAAAACTCAGCAGCGGCGGTGGCGTAGTAGCAGGTGCGCTCCTCGGCGGTGAAGGCGTTCATGTCTCCGCCGACGCCCTCGACCTCCTCCATGATGCGCCGCGCGGAGCGGCGCTGGGTGCCTTTGAAAAGCATGTGCTCGATGAAGTGCGAGATGCCATTCAAGCTCGCTGGTTCGTGGCGTCCCCCGACTGAGGCCCAGATGCCCATGGCGGCGGTTTCGGCGTGGGGCATTTCGCAGGTGGCGATGCGGAGGCCGTTGGGAAGCTTCGTGAGGCGCGACTTATTCGCCATGGGATGGAGTGTGTTTTTTCAAAAAGGCGGTGATGCGGTCTTCGGCGATGGAAGCTCCCCGGCCGAGGAAAACGAGATGTCCATCATCGGGGAAAAGGAGGAGTTCGGAATTGGGGAGCTTCGACTTGGCGGCTTCGACAGGCGCAACGGGGATCGCCTTGTCCAAACCTCCGTGAACGAGAAGGATCGGTGTCGTGATGCTCTGGAAAGGGATCTCGGGAAAAGCGCGGACTTGGAGGAGATCGTTTCGAAGTCCCAGCTCACGTGGAGACGCCGGGGAAAGCGAGAGGGCCAAGGCCCGGAACAGCTCGAGTTGATCGGGGTTGTCGAGAACGAGCCCAGCCCAGGACTCGCGGGCCTCGGCACCGCCGACCGAAGAAATGGAAAAAGCGGCCCGCAGGGCAGCGGCGGGGTCGTTTTCTGAAAGGCGGGCATAGAGCCAAGATCCGACATCCCCCGTGAGGCCCTCACCCACAGCCTGTGGGAATGGCACAGCAGGTGCGACGGGGGGATTCAATCGGCCCACAGCAGCGCCAACGAAAACAAGGGCATTCGTACGCTGAGGGAAGCGTCGGGCGAACTCCAGAGCCGCCGGGCCTCCCCAGCCAAATCCCAGAACGGAGGTTTGCTCGATGCCGAGACTGTCGAGCAGCTGCGCGGCAGCATCCGCCTGGTTTTCGGGAGTGATGCCGGTCTCGAGCGGAGTGCGGAGATAGCCTGGGCGGGAGGGCGAGATCACTTGGAAACCTTCATCAACAAGAAATCCGGCCAACGCCGCGCCCTGGTCATAGCCGCCTGGCGCATCGTGAAAAACCAAGACCGCAGGACCTTCGCCGTGGCTGATGTATTCGATCGGCCCATTCTTGGTAGCGACCATCTGGGATGCCGAATACAGGTCCACCATTCGTGCGGAGCGCCAGGATTGGAACCAGGCCAGGATGCCGCCGAGCGCGAAGAGGGTCAGAACAACGAGGAGAAAAACAGCGCGGGGAAGAAATCGGAATTTCATGACATTAGCGTTTTGCAAGGCGGGTGAAAAGCCAGAGCCCAAGACCAAAGAAAACGAAATTTGGAACCCAAATCAGGAAGTGGGGGAACGCTGCGGGACTGCCTCGGAAGGTATCCGCCATGAGGATGAAAAAGAAATAGCTGAAAGCCACGATGAGGCTGAGAGCGAATCCCACGGAGGTCTCCTTGCGGTGGGTTGTGATGCCGAGCGGAATGGCAATCAGGGCAAAGGCGATGCAGGAGAGCGAGGTCGAGAAGCGTTTGTTGAGTTCGACAAGCATTTCCTGCCGCTTCTTGCCCTCGGCTTGTGTGTAGGCGGTGTAAAGATCCAGAAGCGTGTAGGAGCTGAGGCGGCGGTTGCTTTGGAATTCCTTGAAAAATTTGTCGAGGGCGAGCGGGAATACGCCTTCCTTCATCACGATGCCTTGGTGGATTTTTGAGAAGTCCTCGCTGGCCTTCGCATCGCGCTGCTCAAAATGCGCATCGAACAGTTTAAAAAGCAGTCGCGAGTTGGCCGTGTCGGGAGTGAGAGCGCCCTCCTTGGCAAAAATCATCTTGGAAACACGCGACTCGTCATTGAGTTCGAAAACCAGAATATTCCGAAGCTGCTCGCCGTCTTTTCCCCCCACATAGACACGGCGGTCGGGGAAGGCATCCACCACCTCGTCGGCCCGAAAAAGCGCGGTGGGATTGCTCGTGGCCATATCCACCACAGCTCGGGTCATCGCCTGTTCAGCGCGGGGAGCGACCTCGATATTGATCCAGAAACAGATAAGGGTGAGAATGACAGCGATCACAAAAATCGGGGCGCTCACGCGGGGAATGCTCACGCCATTTGACTTGAGCGCAATCAATTCGCTGTCGGCGGACATGCGGCCGAAAACCAGGAGAATGGCCGTGAGAAATCCCCACGGAATCGTAAAAGTCAGAGAAAACGGCAATACCAAAGCCATGAAGCCAAGGACTGTGAGAATCGGAACATCCGGGTTGTTCACCAAAATATTCAGCAACTCGCGGAAAATATTTCCGAGAACCAGGACCAGGCTGAGGATCAGGACGCCAAGACCCGCCGTGACAAGAATGCCGGTGGCGACATGGCGGTCGATGATTTTCATCAGGCAGCGTTCGGGCTCTTACTCCTCGAAGACACCCATCTTGCGAAATTTGTCGTAGCGCGCGCGCAGGAGTTTATCGACCGGGGTTTTGAGCAGGATCTGGAGTTCTTTGGAGATGGCGGATTTGAGGTTTTCAACAGCCTGCACGGGATCGCAATGTGCGCCGCCGGAGGGCTCGGGAATGACTCCGTCCACGAGGCCCATTTGAAGAAGGTCGGGTGAGCTGAGCTTGAGAGCCTCGGCCGCTTCGGGAGCGTGTTTGCGGTGTTTCCAGAGGATCGCAGCGCAACCTTCGGGACTGATCACAGAGTAGTAGGCATTCTCAAGAATGAGGACACGGTCGGCGACTCCGATACCGAGGGCGCCGCCTGACCCCCCCTCGCCGATCACCACGGAAACAACCGGCGTGCGAAGAGCCATCATGTCGCGGATGTTCACGGCAATGGCTTCGGCGATGTGACGCTCCTCGGCGCCAACACCCGGGTAGGCCCCGGGGGTGTCGATGAGGGCAACGACGGGAAGACCGAATTTCTCAGCCAGCCGCATGAGGCGAAGAGCCTTGCGGTAGCCTTCGGGGTGCGGGCTGCCGAAGTTGCGAAGGAGGTTTTCCTTCATGTCGCGGCCTTTTTGCTGGCCAATGACTACGCAGCGGATGCCATCAATCGACGCCAACCCACCGGGCATGGAGGCATCGTCGCCGAACAGGCGGTCGCCCTTGAGTTCGACAAAATCTGTGAATGCCATCCGCACATAATCCAAAAAGAAGGGTCGGGCGATATGACGGGAAATCTGAACGCGCTGCCAAGCGCTGAGGTTGCCGTAAATCTGACCACGCATCGATTCCAGCTTGTTCTGCATGCCGAGAATCTCGCCGCCGAGGTCGATATTCCTGTCTTCGGACTGTTTTTTGAGTTCCGCGATCTTCTGCTCGAGCTCAACGAGGGGCTTTTCAAAATCCAAGGTCTGCTTGTTCATGGGCGCGTTATTTGATGGTGACAGGTGTGCCGGACTTCACGAGAGCGTAGATTTCGTCCAAATCCGAGGGGCTGAGAACGATTCCGGATGGAGTCGGTGGCGTTGATCCGTCCGCTGCCGGAGCGGGCGGGGTGCGAAGGACAACATTGCCGGGATTGATGAGAACCGTGCGTTCGGCTTCGGCGTAATCTTTTGCCCCGAAAGCGACCCGGGCCTCGCCTTTGCGGGCGATGCGGTCGGCGACCTTTGCTTCGACTTCGCCCTTGGCCGCCTGGCCGGTGAGGGTCATGGAGACGGCGGGATATTCCTTGAAAAACGCACCCGCATTCATGAGGGAAACGGTAGAAGAGGCGCGGTCGATCACGAGGGCGGTGTCAACAACGGGAACCAGCAATTGCTGACCGATCTGAAGGTTTATGGAGGTCATTCCGTTCGCCCAGTAGATCAACTCGGAGTTGGTTTTAAACTGGGATTTGATGCGGTCCAGAGAGTCGCCTTTTTTCACCGTGTAGAGGGTGTTTGAGGCAGTCGCGCCGGGATCGCGAAAGAGGGAGAGGTTGATGCGGCCGAGTGCGGCGCGGGCCTCGGCGGCTTTGGGAGAGTCGGGGTAGGTGCTCAGGTGGGCTGCGATGGCATCACGCGCCTCCTCAGTATTCTGCGCGAGGACCGGCTTGAGGGAATCGAAGGCGGCCAAGGCCGGATGGGGAGTTGGCGCGGGCGTTGGTGTCGGGGCCGCGACTTGCTCCACGTAATCGAGTTTCTTCTCTTTGTAGTAGAGTTCGTAAATGAAATACCCGCTGCCACCCAAGATGCCGGCGACGAGAAACAAAATCGTGAGTGCTTTGATGAACATGATGCGTCGAGAAATTCTATCCGCTGCGCTCTGGAAATGAAAACCCCGAAATCAGGCGAGGCCGCGGCGTTTCCATTCCGCGACATTTTCGCCCGCCGAGCGCTGGATCATTTCCATCGAAAACTTCAGCAAGCAAACCTCCCAGACATCGTCCACGCCGGCGATGAGCGC
>CAXNGJ010000079.1:0-5831 GCA_964201895.1 Terrimicrobiaceae bacterium | reverse complement strand
GACTTCTCGGCCAGCAGCAATTCGACTTCTCGGGACTCGGACTCGACCCGGAGAATGAGAAACGCATCCGCAACCTCATCTCCATCCCCAACGGCATCGTGCTCGTGACAGGCCCCACAGGCTCGGGAAAAAGCACGTCGCTCTACACTTTTCTGAGCGCAATCAACTCGATGGAGCGTCGCATCGTCACAATCGAAGATCCCGTCGAGCACAAGCTCAACGGCGTGATTCAAATCGCGGTAAAACCCGAGATCGACCTGACCTTCGCCACCGCCCTGCGAAGCATCCTTCGTGGCGATCCCAACATCGTCATGGTTGGTGAAATGCGCGATCTCGAGACAACGGAAATCGCGATACGAGCAGCGCTCACAGGCCACCTGGTCTTCAGCACGCTCCACACCAACGACGCCGTGGGTGGCATCACACGCCTTCTGGACATGGGCGTGGAACCCTTCCTTGTAGGCTCGGCCGTCCGCGCTTTCATCGCCCAGCGCCTCGTACGACGCCTTTGCAAACACTGCTCCCAGCCAGCCGAGTATAAAGCAGAAGACCTCGCTGCCATGGGCTTCCCGCTGGAGTGGACAAACAAAATCCGGCGACCAGTTGGCTGCCCCCACTGCCGGAATACGGGTTTCTCAGGCCGCACAGCCCTTTTTGAAATCTGTCAGATGACACCGCGCATGCAGGAACTCATCCAGCGGCGCGCTCCCGCAAACGAACTCCGCGAACTCGCCATCCGCGAGGGTATGGTCCCGCTTCGCAAGGCCGGATGGGAAACCGTATCCCACGGCGTCACCTCGGTGGAGGAAGTCGTGCGCGTGACAACCAGCGAACTGCAGGTATTGGACGAGTAGCAGGACGATGGCCGACTTTTCCTACAAAGCGAGCAATGCCTCGGGGACGGTGACAACGGGAACAATCGCCGCCAATTCGCGAAGCGACGCCTACCGCCTTCTACGCAACCAAGGTCTGCAGCCGATGAGTGTCTCGGAAAGCGGAGGATCGAACAGCGCCACCAAGAAAACATCAACAGCCACAGGCAACGACCCCCTGCCCCGCCTGAACAATACCCAGTTACTCTATTTCACCGAAGAACTCGCCGAACTCCTCGAGGCCGGTCTCAAGCTCGAAGGCGCCCTGAAAGTCATTGAACAGCGGCAAGAGAAATCCGGCGTCCAACCCATCGCCGCCCGACTCCGCCAGCGCGTGCGCGATGGTTTCAGCTTTTCAGCGGCTCTTCAGGACTGTGGAAAAACTTTCGACCCACTTTACTGCAACCTGGTCGCCGCAGGCGAAGTCTCCGGCGCGCTTCCTCAAATCCTCAAACGCCAGTGCGCCTACCTCACGCTCATCAGCGACCTCCGCCGCCGCGTGGTGTCCTCTCTCCTCTATCCAGCCATCGTTTTTGCCTCAGCGATCGTTCTGATGTTTGTCTTCCTGACATTCCTCGTGCCCCAGTTGTCCGTCCTTCTTGGAAAAACAGGGCAGAAACTTCCCATTATCACCCGTGTCCTGATTTCTGTGAGCGAGTTCTGCGGACAGTGGTGGTGGGCGATCCTTGCCTTCATTGGCATCCTTATCTTGTCCGCCCGCGCAGCAGTGCGCACCCCCGCCGGGCGAGACTGGTGGCATCGCTCGATGCTCGATTTTCCGGTCGTTGGACCAGTTCTGCGCGCCAAGTTCTATGCGGAAATGCTGCAGACCCTTTCGACACTCGTCTCAAATGGAGTTGCCCTGCTGCAAGGCCTCAACCTCATGACCTCCGCAACGATGAATGTTTTTCTGAAAGACCTTCTCATGAAAACCGCTGCGATGGTCGGAGAAGGCACCAGCCTTGCGGCAGCCCTGCGACGCGTGGGATTTTTTCCACCCGTGCTCATGGATATTCTCACTGTTGGTGAGCAGACAGGTGATATCGCTACCGCCTTGGAGCGTGCCGCCAAGCGCTTCGACCGCGACCTGACAACGCGCATCTCCCACCTCACCACACTCGTCCAACCCGCGATTATTCTCCTCGTGGCATTATTCGTTGGCATCGTGGCCTACTCGATGATTGCCGGCATTCTCACCAGCGTGAGTTCCCTCAAATCCCGATAAAATCAGGCGCGCGGGTTTTTCCCGATTGAACTCCCTGCCTGCAGGCGATAGTAAAGCTCGCGAAATGCCAACTGATATTTTGCGCTCTAATCCGCTCCGCGAAGGACTCGCCCAACGCTCGATTCCCGATCCTTGCACCTTGGTTATTTTTGGTGCCACTGGCGACCTCACGCACCGCAAACTCGTCCCCGCTCTTTATAATCTCGCCGCCGATGGCGCCCTGCCACCTGCCATCAGCGTTGTGGGATTTGCCCGCAGGGACAAATCGGATGAGGTTTTCCGCACCGAACTCGAAGAAGCGGCCCGCAAATTCTCCCGCCAAGGCATCAATGACGACCTTTGGAAAAATTTTGCCTCAAATATCTGCTACCACCGCAGCGAATTCGATAAGATCGAGGGTTACGAGGCGCTTGCACGCCGACTCGACGAAATGGACGCCACCAGAGGCACCGGTGGAAACCGCCTCTTCTACCTTGCAGCAGGCCCAGACCAGTTCGAGGTGATATTGGAAAATCTCCGCAAGAGTGGCCTGAACAAAGCCCGCCCCGGATCTTGGAGCCGAGTCATTGTTGAAAAGCCCTTCGGCACCGACCTCCCGAGCGCAAAACGCCTCAACGATCTTGTCGAAAATGCCTTCGATGAATCCGAGACATTCCGTATCGACCACTACCTCGGCAAAGAGACCGCGCAGAACATCATCGTCCTCCGCTTCGCCAATGCTCTCTTCGAGGCGATGTGGAACTCCCGCTACATCGATCATATCCAAATTACCGCCAGCGAACCGCTCGGTGTGGAAGGCAGGGCAGGCTACTACGAAAAATCCGGCGCCCTCCGCGACATGGTGCAGAACCACCTTCTCCAACTCCTATGCCTCACTGCTATGGAACCACCCGCCGGACTCGATGCCGACTCGATCCGTGACGAGAAGGTGAAGGTACTCCGCTCCCTGCGTCCTCTCACGGGTGATGATGTTTTCAAGCATGTCGTCCGCGCCCAATATGGCGCTGGCTCGATCAATGGCAAACGCGTTGCAGCCTACCGCGACGAACTCAATGTGAATCCCGCATCCGTCACCGAGACCTATGTGGCCATGGAAATCAATGTGGACAACTGGCGCTGGGCAGGCGTCCCGTTTTTCATCCGCGTGGGAAAACGCCTGCCGAAAGCAGGCACCGAAATAGCCGTTCATTTCAAAAGCGTGCCCCCGGTTCTGTTCCGTGCGACGGGAGAGTCGATCGATGACAATGTGCTGGTGATTCGCATTCAGCCAGACGAGGGCATTTCCCTTCGCATGAGCGCCAAGATGCCAGGCTCCAGCCTGCGTATTGAACCAGTCAAAATGGATTTCCACTACGGAACCAGTTTTGGAAAAGCCACTCCCGAGGCCTACGAGCGCCTTCTTCTCGACGCCATGAGCGGCGATGCCACCCTCTTCGCTCGCCGCGATGAGGTCGAACAGGCTTGGAAATTTGTCGATGCCATCCATCAGGCATGGACCACGCGCACAGACGACCTCGCGCTTTACTCCTCGGGTTCTTGGGGCCCCGGTGAGGCCGACGAACTCATCAAACGCCACGAAGGCGCATGGAGACGCCTGTGAGCACCAGCGCATCGATAGAATCAGGTATTCCTGTCGAAATCGGTAAAATCGACAAGGAACTCGGCAAGCTCTGGGAATCAAGCGGTGACACCAAGACCCGCGCCTCGCTGATCAACCTCGTCGTTTACACTGAAAACGAAGCCGGCCTTGCCGCAGATAACGAAGTGCTGGCCTCTGTGGCCGGCCGTCACCCCTGCCGGGCGATCCTGATTCTGGGCACGCCCTCAGCTCCAACCTCGCAAGCGAATGCCTGGATCAGCGCCCATTGCCACCTTCTTGGCAAGGACACACGCCAGATTTGCTCCGAACAGATCACATTCCGATTGGACGGCGACGCTGCCAATGCACTCCCGAATATCGTTTTCTCGCATCTGGATTCCGATCTCCCGCTCTGCCTCTGGTGGAAGGCCGACTTCCCCGAGCCCCTCGATGAAAAGCTCTGGGCTTGGGTGGACCGCCTCATCTTTGACAGCAGTTCATGGCGCAATCCGCATCATCAATTTTCGATCATCCGCCACATCTCCTCCCCAGGGAAAAGCGCAGCCGTGCTGTGTGACCTCAATTGGACGCGCCTTCACGCATGGCGTTTTGCTCTGGCGAGCCAGTTTGACAACGCCTCTGCCTTTCCCCATCTCAGCAGCGTCGAATCACTTTCCCTCCGCTGCGCACCGGGTTTCCGCATCTCTGCACTCCTCCTTCTGGGATGGCTCGCAGGGCGTCTGAAGTGGCGTTTGGATGCCGAAAACGAAGCCTTCATTGCTGCGAACGATCGTGCCATTCCTTTCCACATCGAGGAAATCCCCGGCCCCAACCTCTCACGGATTTCTATCATATCTCCAGACGCACGATTCGAACTCAATCTCGCCGAGGGATCCGACTTTTTTGAATCCACCATACAAACGCCCGGCATACCTGAGATTCGCCAAATCCTCCCCGCCCCACGCGGACGACTCGAAGACACCCTGCTGGCAGAACTAAGCCGTGCTGGGCGCCATGCCCTCTACACAGAGTCGCTCGAGGTCATCCTCCCCCTGCTCACACACTAAGGCGGAGCTAAAATATCATGCAGGTTTTTATCAGGGTTCTACCCTATGTCAGACGCTACCCGTTCCTTGCCTTCGCCACGCTTTTCTGCGCGGTAGCAGGGACTCTCATGGTGATTGTCTTCCCGGCGATCACTCAACAAATCGTCGATCAAGTCATTGGACAAAACCGGCCTGAGCTCCTGCTGCCGCTCGTTGGACTCGGCCTCGCGGCATTCCTCGCTCAGAACGGTCTCAACGCCCTTCGCATTTTTTTCAACAACCACTTCGAGCAATGCGTCATTTTCGACCTCCGCAGCGAACTCTACGCACACATCCAGCGCCTCCCGCTCACATGGTTCGACAACAGGTCGACGGGTGACATTATGACACGCCTCGTCGAGGATGTGACGAGCGTCGAGCGTGTGCTCATAGACGGCATCGAACAAGGCACAGTGGCCGTCCTTCAAATCTTGATCGTCAGCTGTGTCATGCTGGCCTACAGCCCTTCACTCACCGCAGCCGTTCTCGTTCCGATTCCATTCCTCGCCGCTGGAGCCCTCGCCTACACGCTCACCGCCCGCTCCCGCTACCGCACACAGCGCAAAGCCGTATCCGCTCTGAACTCTCTTCTCCACGACAACATCGCCGGCATCCGCCAGATCAAAACCTACACCAGCGAGACGCGCGAACATGCCCGTTTCGACGAGGCGAGCAACGGGGTGCGCCAATCCACCCTCACCGTAATGCAAGCCTGGGCGATCTACCAACCCGGCATGGAATTCATCTCATCCTGCGGACTGCTCCTCGTCGCCGGCTTCGGAACATCCCAAGTCATCTCGGGCAAGATGGACATCGGCGCCCTCGTCGCATTCTTCGTCCTCACCCGCTACCTCTACGAACCCGTGGGACGCCTCCACCAGCTGAACCAGATTTTCCAGTCCGGCCGTGCCGCCGGGGATCGCGTGTTCGAAATCATGGACTCCGAAACAGAATCCGACGAAGGCGCAAACAAGCCGACCTCCCGCGTGAAGGGCCATGTCGTTTACCGCGATGTCTCGTTTTCCTATGATCCCAAGATGCCCGTCCTCCACGGCATAAACTTGGAAGCT
>CAXNGJ010000078.1:0-5847 GCA_964201895.1 Terrimicrobiaceae bacterium | reverse complement strand
CGGCGGCACAGGGCATGTCGCCGACTGGAAGATGCTTAGCGAATTTGTGCGTCGGAATTCCGCAAGGAAGTTTGTTCTGGCCGGGGGTCTTACACCGGGGAATGTCAGCGAAGCCATTCGAATCGTGAGGCCCGCAGCTGTCGATGTCGCCGGCGGGGTGGAGTCTGAACCGCGAAGGAAAGATGCCGTTTTGGTCAAAGCATTCATTAAGGCTGCCGCTGGAGGGTCGTCTCTGGAGGGCGATTCGCCTTGACGCGGATGCACTCGGCTCGGTTCATTTCCTGTTTTCCGGAGGTTTGCAATTTTTGACTTTTCGGTTTTTTTATTCCATTTCATGACGATGCCATTTTTTTCTCGAGCTCATCTGCGCGCTGCGGTGTTTTTCGTAGCTCTCCTCCTCTCCGGATGCGTCACGGATAATCGTCACCGGATGGTGGTCAGCGTTGCAGATCAAAAGATGATCGTTCTTCGCGATGGCAAGCCGTTCTTGATGTATCCTGTGTCCACTTCCAAGTTCGGTGTTGGCGATACCCCCGGATCCTATGCCACGCCTCTTGGCGTATTGCGTGTGAAGGAAAAAATTGGGCATGGCCTCCCTCCGGGATCAGTCTTCAAAAGCCGCCAACCCACAGGCGAAGTTCTTGTCATCGATGCCCCTGGACGTGATCCGATCGTCACGCGCATTCTGTGGCTTGAAGGTCTTGATAACAATAATCGCAATGCCTATCGACGTTACATCTACATTCACGGCACTCCTGAGGAGCGCAATATCGGCAAGCCAGTTAGCTTCGGCTGCATCCGCATGAAATCCAAAGATGTCATCGACCTCTTCAATACGGTTGGCCTGAATTCGAAAATTTTAATTACTACAAATTCATTGCCTCCAACCCTGACCGCGGCTGTGCCTCCGCGCGATTCCCGAAACTTGTCCTCATCCCGCTAACTTGTAAATTTCCCTAAATGCAACAAGACTTCATTTTTTCCGGCACTCAGCGCCAGCTTCCATTGGGCACATGACAATCAATCCCGCCAAGCCATCTGTAATGAATCCTCTCGAGGAGCGGATTATCTATAAGTTCCGTAATGGGTTGCTCCTCGCTGAGGCGCTCACTCATCCCAGTATTTCGCTGGAGCGGAAAAATTATCCTTTCGATAACCAACGCCTGGAATTTCTTGGCGATGCCGTGATTCAGGTCGCCGTCACGGAGCATCTCTTCCGCATGTTTCCTGATTTTGGCGAGGGTCAACTGACAAAGCTCCGAACTCGCATCGTATCCCGCCCCGCCCTCAGAGATCGCGCTCTGGCACTTGATCTTGGAAGCTTCATCATGATGGGACGAGGTGAGGAGGCCAGCGGGGGACGCGAGCGCGCCTCCACCTTGGCTGATGCGTTTGAATCCCTTGTCGGTGCGATTTATCTGGATGGTGGATTTGACGCCGCCCGTATTTTTATTCTTCGCCAAATGGAATCGGTTTTCATCGAAATCGCCAATCAGCCCGATGAGATCAACCCAAAGGGCTACTTGCAGGAAATTCTCCAAGCTATCGAACCCGCCGCTCCGGACTATCAAATCCTCTCACAGACAGGGCCTGAGCACTCCAAGGTTTTCATCTGCTGTGTGCTTTGGAATGGACTGGAATTGGGTAGGGGATGTGGTTGCAGCAAAAAGGAGGCCCAAGTCGCAGCCGCCCAAGTCGCCCTCTCAGACCGTCTCTGGGAACAGGCTGTCAAGCCGTCTCCGCCTAAGAAAAAGAAAAGAAAATGATCTATCAACTTTCACTGCAAACGACCGGGCTCGCTGTCGGCCTGCTGCTGGTTCTGTCCCATGCGCTTGGTTTGATCAAGCCCTCGGCGTCCATCCATTTCGCCCGCGCATTTCCCCGATCCCGTGTTGCGGGCACCGTGTTGTTGCTGCTTGCCGCTGTCTGGAGTTTTCTTTTGGTGACCGATATTGATCTCGGGGAGTTTTCGCGACTACGCAGTTTGATGCTTTTCGGGATCGTTGTGGGAGCCGTTTTGTCTTGGTTGTATGTCGAAGAGTTTCTCGCTGTGCGCGCCTTGGGCATGCTTCTCCTTCTTGCTTCCGAGCCTCTTTTGGAATCCTGTGCCCTGCGACCAGAGGAAAGCCGACTCCTCCTCGTCTCCTTGGCCTATGCTTGGGTCATCGCTGGGCTCTTCTTCGTCGGCATGCCCTACCTGATGAGGGATGGTATAAAACTCCTGACTGCCAAAAAACAAATCTGGCTTCTGGCTGCTCTCGGAGGGCTTCTCTACGGAGCCGTCCTCATGACCGCCGCCTTGATCTGGTGGTGAACCTCACCATTCCACGCCAACCACTGTCAGGGTTACTGAATGGTGCGGCGTGCCGGTGACGGTATCCTTCGAGACATTTTTCTCACCAGTTCCATAGCTTGCAGGAGCTGCGGGATTCAAAAGTTGCCATGGTTTTTCGACGTCAAAAATTTGTTTCACAATTCCGTCAATCTCAGGCTTCAACTCGGGCGCTTGCGTGGTGATCTCGCGTTCCTGCCCCTGCGGTGCCACAAAATCCTGAGCCATGAGAGTTGCTGGCAGAATCAGAATGGAAAAAAACACTCTTGCTTTCATGGTTGTTTTTTACCACTCGGAACCATTTGTTGCAAGTGGGGGAGGGCCCCCAACCGGAAATCTTGACGCCATGAAGCCCGTTACCTTAACGTGATGACCTCGCGATGCTGTTTCGATATTTACTGATTTCTCTTGCTGCCCTTCTGTTTGTTTGCCCTTTAGCAGAAGCCCAGACTCCTGAATCCACCACGCCTGCACCGCCGCCCAAGCGGCAGCAGGTCAACTCGGATGTCACTCCCGAGGAGAAGGCTGATTTTGATGCGGCTGCAGCCTCTGATCAGGAGGGATCCATATCCACCGCGCTCGGCGGCTACCGTCGCTTCATTAAAAACCACCCCGCATCTCCATTGGCTATGAAGGCCCAATTCCGAATTGCGGAGATTTATGAGGAACTCGGCGACAGCACGAAGGCTTTCAATTCGTATCAGAAACTTGTGACCCAATACCCGGACACGCCCGATTTCGAGCGCTCGGTGAATCGTCAGGTCGTGATCGCCAATGATTATCTCGCGGGAAAAAAAGTTAAATTCCTCGGCCTGGCCTTCCTCCCTGGCACCGACCGCGCTGAGGAGATGTTTGCCTCTATTACCCAAAACGCTCCCTACAGCAAAAATGCCCCGATCGCGCAGTTCAATCTCGGGTTGACATACGAACGTCAAAACCGCGTCCAAGAAGCAGCCAAAGCCTATCAAGGAGTTCTTGACCGCTACCCGAACAGCTCCATCGCCGATGATGCCATGTATCAAATCGGCTACATCTACATGCGGCTTGGTCAGACCGGTAAAACCCAGGATCTCTCCGCACTGATCACAGCAAAGAACACATTCGAAGACTTCCTGCTCCAATACCCTGCCAGCGAAAAAGCCTCCCAGGCCAAGGACAATGTCGTGAGCCTCGGCTCCAAGGAATCCGGCGACCTCATGAGCATCGCCAAATTCTATGATCGCTTCAAAAACTACCGCGCAGCCGCCATCTACTACAACGACATCATCCGCCGCGCTCCGGATTCTGCGGATGCCGTAGCGGCCCGCGACCGTGTTCAGGAAATCCGCAGCGAATCGGGGGATGAAGCCCTTCGCACCGGGCCCGAGCAGGCGCAAACCGGTGAGACCGCCGCCCTCCGCCGTCGTCTCCAAGCGCAGGTCGAAACCTCATCCCTCGCTGATTTCAACGGCCCACCCCGTCAGGACATCGTTGCCGACGAGTTGCCTGTCGTAAGCAGTCCCAAGCTCCGCACTGATTCGAGGGATGTCGCTCCGATGCCCGCAGTGGAACCCGCCTTGCCAAATCCATGAAGACCACGCACGCCGCACTTCTTGCTGCCGTCCTGATGCTCACTGGTTGCGGATATAAACTGGGCGAGATCCGCCCGACGTCCATGCGGTCGGTGAGGGATTTGTCCGTTCCGACTTTTAAAAATAACACCTACGAGCCTCGCATAGAGGTGCTGTTTGCCGACACGCTTGTGAAGCGCCTTCAGCAGGATGGCAGTTATCGTATCGTCAACTCCGACCAAGCGGATGCCATACTGAACTGCACCATCACCAAGATCGATCGCAACGCCCTCCGCTCTGTTCAGAACAACGTTCTTGCGACCAGTGAATTTGGTCTCACCGTACAGGTGCGTTATGATGTCATTGATCAAAAAACCGGAGCTACCCTCATGAGTGGAACCGCAGTTGGCAAGACCTCGTTTTTCAGTGGCAACGACCTCCAGACAATCGAGCGCCAAGCCCTGTCAAACGCCGCTGCCGATCTTGCAAACAACATCACCGGCCAGATCAGCGAGGGTTGGTAACTCTGGCCGCCTGCTGTGCTAAGCGTCGTTCCCACACCCATTGGAAATCGTCAGGACATTACCCTGCGGGCCGTTGAGGTTCTGAAGTCTGCCGACTTGATCGCGGCCGAGGATACCCGCCACAGTGGACTCCTCCTCCAATACCTTGGTATCAAGAAGCCCTTCCTCAGTCTGCATGGGCATAACGAGTCGTTCCGTTGCGAGGATGTCGCCAACCGCATTTCAGGGGGCTCACACGTCGCCCTGATCACAGATGCCGGCATGCCCGGTATTTCCGATCCTGGCTACCGACTCATCCGCACCTGCATCGACCGGGGATTGCCGGTCAGCGTTCTCCCCGGGCCTTCCGCCGTTCTCACGGCCCTCGTTGGTTCAGGGTTCCCGTGCGACCGTTTTTTCTTCGGTGGCTTCCTGCCGGTAAAAAGTGGTCGGCGCGCCAATGAACTCACTGCCGCCGCCGCCAGGAGCGAAACGAGCATTTACTTCGAGTCCCCACACCGAATACTCAAAACACTAGCCGCCCTCGATACGATCTGCCCCGGGCGCACCGTGTGCGTAGCGCGCGAACTCACTAAAACCTTCGAAGAATACCGCCGCGAGATACCATCCGCCCTCATCGCCCACTTTGAAAAACATCCACCCAAAGGCGAGATCACCCTTGTGATTCCCGCTGGATCAAGTGCGGTCGAGGAGACGGTTTCGTCCGAAGACGACGTGTGACCATGTCGCCACTGACGCCGCGCCAGCGTTTGGTTCGACTGGGAATCATAGCCGTCTCAGTTGGGCTCCTCGCCTTCCCTCTTCTCAAAAGTCTGAATCCATCAATTCCGGCACTTCCCTGCGGTTTCAAAGCCCTCACCGGTCTTCCGTGCCTTCTCTGCGGAGGCACACGCTCCGCCTGCGCCGCTCTTCGTGGAGACTTCGCCTATTCGCTTTACCTGAACGCCCTGTCAATCCCGCTGCTTGGTTTTATCTTGCTCCTCGCATTCGCAAGCGCGGTGGAGATCGTACGCGGCCGCCCCTTCGCCTACTGGCACTCTCTCTCGAAGCCTTTTTTCAAACTCTGGCCCGTCTTGATTCTCCTCCTGCTTGCCTGGTGGAGCGTTCACACGATCACAGCCTTGCGAACCCCCAAGCCCGAGTTGTTGAATCCTGACAACCCCATCGCCTCGCGACTCCGCGCGATTTTCCACTGACTCAAACTATCCCAAGTTTCGCAAAAAGATTCTGAAAAAAAATCTGCCAGCTTGGCTTTTTATGAACAAAATCTATAAACCAATGAAAATAAATAAGCAATAACGTTAAGTCCTATCCTTGGAAGCCCCTGAACATCGACCTCTACGACCTCACCCGCCTGTCCAACTCCACTCTCGAAGCACTCATCAAAGACGTTCCGGGCGAGACCCAACTCGAACTCATCGATGCCCATCGCCTCATCACA
>CAXNGJ010000077.1:0-5921 GCA_964201895.1 Terrimicrobiaceae bacterium | reverse complement strand
ATCTTCATTCTGGCCAACAACATAGACGGTATCTTCATCGCCCCCAAGATCGTCGGCGAATCCGTCGGCCTCCACCCCCTCACCGTCATCGTCTC
Source organism: Terrimicrobiaceae bacterium (assembly GCA_964201895.1). Lineage (GTDB taxonomy): Bacteria > Verrucomicrobiota > Verrucomicrobiia > Chthoniobacterales > Terrimicrobiaceae > UBA967. Next base: position 5,826 of record CAXNGJ010000077.1, on the reverse strand, counting down.
CGTCCTCGCCTGGAGCCTCATCCTCGGTGGACTCCTCGGCGCCCTCCTCGCCGTCCCCCTCACCGCAACCATCAAAGTTCTCCTCAAACGCTACTTCTGGGATCGCCCCTCCTCTCCCGCCTCACATCCCCCGGCAAAAAACGCATCGAAACCCTTGGAGGGGCATCGTCCCGCATGACCCATATATCCCCTCGAAAGGCGTGGAATAACAGCCAAACACCTTCCCGCGAAAACGGCCAAAGCAACGCCTGCCGTCTGCACGACCGAGCCAACCAGGCGCCCCTCGGACGCCGATTCACGACTGAAGAATGGGTCAGGCAAGGATGAAGCTCACTCCTTTCCTGCCGGTGCGTTGTTCATAGTTCTGTTTTTAGGAGTTCTTGGAGATTTGAAGACTGACGACCTGATAGGCGGAAAACTTCACCGTTCCCTGAACGGGTTGGTGTGTTGATCGGCGTCCCGAGAGGTCCACTTGATGGATGTTCCATCCATCGTCGAGCTTCACGCGGACGCTGCCCGAGCGGCCCAAGGTCTCATGCAGACGAAGTGTCCAGCTTTTATCGTCAACCGGGACGGCCCAGACCGGTTGCAACGACTCGCCTCCCTCCAGACCGAGGAAGCCGCAATTTCCTGGGTGACCCTTGAAAACTGGGGGTCAGGGTTCATTTTCTTTCAAATTTTGGTTGCTTGCGTTTGTTTTATCTGTTGAATTTCCGTCATGGCACGAAGTATTCGATTGGAATTTGAAGGAGCTTTTTATCATGTGATGGCCCGGGGGAACCGGCGGGGGGCGATTTTTGTAGATGACCACGACAGGCGGTTTTTTTTGCAATGTCTGGCCGATGTCTGTGAAAAAACGGGTTGGCTTATTCACGCATGGGTGCTGATGGACAATCATTACCATCTTTTCATTCAGACGCCCGAGGCGAATTTGGTGGAGGGCATGAAGTGGTTCCAAAACACGGTGACGCGGCGATTCAATGTGCGGCATCGCGAGTGGGGGCGGTTGTTTGGAGATCGCTACAAGGCGGTGGTGGTCGATGGAGAAAGCCCCTACTATTACGAAACGCTCTGGGATTACATTCACTTGAATCCTGGCCGAGCGGGTCTGGTGGATGTGAACTGCGGGCAGAGTGTCTTGGATTATCCGTGGAGCAGTCTTGCGGGGGGCTATGCGTTGATGCCGCATGAAAGGGCGAAGTGGTTGGCGGCCGAGCAAGGGCTGGCGACGATGGGGGTGGAGGATACGGCCGAGGGTCGGCAAAAAATGATCGAGCGCTTGGACAAGCGTGTGGCTGAAGAGCGTGAGCGGAGCGGGTTTGTGGCAGTGGATGCGGATGCCGACAAGCGCGGAAGCCATTTGGGGCGTGGTTGGTATTGGGGAAAACAGGCGTTTGCCGAGAAGCTGGTGAAGCTCGGTGATGCGGTGCTCGGTCAAAAACGCCAAGCGCGGAGCTATGATGCGAGTCCCGAAAGGCAGGCCCACGGTGAGCAAAATGCGGTGGCCCTTCTGGAAGAGGGATTGCGGTTGGCAAACCTCAGCGCCGATGAGCTGGCTGGGCATCGCTGCACTGAGCCGCGAAAGGTGTTGCTTGCAGGATTGCTGTGGAAAAAGACAACTGTGTCCCAATCATGGATTGCCGAGCATCTGGGTATGAAAAACGCAGCGAATGTGAGCAGGGTCATCCACCGCATGGATTTATCACGGATCGAGAAAAAGGTTCCCGAAACATTGTGGTGTTTTGTCTCGGAAAAAATGAAAGAAAATGAACCCTGACCCCCAGTTTACCCAGTTTATGAAGAGATGCAGTGAATCCCTGCTCGAGTATCTTTCGGCGATCCTCACCCGTAGGCGCCAGTGCGGAATCGAACGCGCGGACGGCGGGTGTCGCGAAAAGAGCGAAAAAAGCCGCCAGACAGAGGGCGCGCCTGACTCGGGAGGTCGGGATTTTTAAATGATCAAACACGCTTGAGCGCCGGGGCCGTGGACGCCTTGGATGAGGATGCCTTCGACATCGGCCGTCTTTGAGGGGCCCGTCACCCAGATGAGGTTGGGATCCTCTGGCATGGCGGCGAGGGCATCGGCGATGGTGCGGTGGATTTCGGCGCGGCTTACCAAGGCGATGTGATGCCATGGGGCAAGAGCGGCCAGGCGGTCGGGCGTCGATTCGTCGCTGAGAATGATGGAGCCGGATTCTGCAATGGCGCCAGCTGCCGGTGTGAAAGCGGCGTCGATCTCATTGACCCGGGCGCGGGTGTAGTTGGAAGTGACTTCACAGAATTCCGAACAAAGCGCGGCGAGGCGTGAAAGCGGGGCTGGAATGTAAACGGTGCGGACGCCTTGGCTGCGAAGCCAAGCGGCGCAGGACTCCAGATCGGTGAAGCATTTTGTGCCGGTGGCCTCGGCCCGTTTCTGGAAGAGGGCGAGGGAATCCGCCTCGGCGGCGAGCCAGTGCGGCTCGGCGACATCTTTTGAGAAAACAGGGCGGGCTGTGCGTTCGGGCAACGGGGTGAGGGCGGCACGGACGCTGGAGAAGATTTGTTCGCGGGCGGTGCTCATTTTTTGCGGCGGTCTTTTATCCAGGAGCGGAACTCCCCGCCGCGCCACTCGGGGAGCGTGCGGGTTTTCAGCCAAGGTTGCAGGTAAGGAAGCGGAAGCTTTTCCAGCGGGACGAGATTCATGACCTTGTTGCTCTTCATCGCGAAGCGCCAGAGCATCGGGCTGGAGGCCAGCTTAGCAAAGGCGCCCATGGGTGGGGTGCCAGGCGAAGGAACGTGTTCCTCATGGGCGCGGTTGCGGAGTTTGAGGAGCAGGTCGGGGATGGGGATATCCACCGGACAGACTTCATTGCAGGCGCCGCAGAGGCTGGAGGCCTTGGGAAGATCGGCGAGTTGTTTGAAATTTTTGCCTGCGAGGAGGGGCGAGAGAACCGCTCCCACCGGGCCGGGATAAACGCTGCGGTAGGCGTGACCGGAGGCCTGGCGGTAAACGGGGCAGACATTCAAACAGGCGCCGCAGCGGATGCAGCGCAGGATTTCGCGGCAGTCGGAGGCGAGAATCTGTGAGCGCTGGTTGTCCACGAAGATCACATGCATTTCCTGCGGACCCGAGGGCCGGTTGGCGCGGGCGGGACCATTGATGAACTCGGTGTAAACAGTGAGTTGCTGGCCGGTGGCGGAGCGGCCGAGAAGGTTCAGAAGAACGGCGAGTTCGGCATCCGAGGGGATGACTTTTTCGATTCCCACGAGGGCGATGTGGATCTTCGGCGCGGCCAGGCAGAAGCGGGAATTGCCCTCGTTGGTCACCAACACGAGGCGACCGCTCTCGGCAGAGACGAAGTTTGCGCCGGTGATGCCGGCATCCGCTTGCAGGTATTTGTCCCGCATGAAAACGCGGGCGCGGCGGGTGATTGTTTCCGGGTCGTCGTTGTAGTCGCCGAGGCCTTCGCGTTCGAAGCTCTTCGCGATATCGCGTCGGTTTTTGTGGATGATCGGCTTGACGATGTGGCTGGGGTGGTCGCCATCGATCTGAATGATGTATTCGCCGAGGTCTGTCTCGACGGACTCGATGCCCACGGAGCCGAGGTGATCGTTCAGATGAATCTCCTCCGAGATCATACTCTTAGATTTCACGACCTTTTTGGCACCGGCTTTCTGAAGAATATCCGACACCGCGCGGCAGGCGTCCTCCGCTGTGACGGCGTAGTGAACATGGGCGCCCTGGCGTTTGAGGCTTTGCTCGGCCTGCTCGAGGTAGGTATCGAGGTGCTCGATCGCATGCTGGCGGATCTGGCCTGCCAGGCGGCGGAGATCGTCGGGGGCGGAGTAGTCTTTGCCGAGAACAGTGTAACGCTTCTCGGTGCCGGCGGCGCTGTTGCTGTGGACTGCTTGCTGAACGCCCCGATCGAGGCGGCGGGCGAAGAGTTCGACTTTTTGTTCAGCCATGACGGTGGAGGGCGCTTTGGAGGATTTGCACGAAGTGGAGTGTTTTGACCGGCTGCCCAGCGCGATCGGCCAAGCCGCCGAGGTGCATGAGGCAGCTCATGTCTCCAGAGACTATAAAGTCGGGATTGGCCGCTGTCATGTGCTCGAGTTTCAGACAGCCCATTGAGGACGAAACATGCGGGAAGCTCACAGAGAATGTGCCGCCGAAGCCGCAGCACTGCTCGGCCTCGCCGAAAGGAATCACTTCGAGTCCATCGATGGACTCGAGGAGCTTCAAAGCCGCCTCACCGCTGCCGGTGCCGCGCGTGTGGCAGGCGCGATGAAAGGCGATACGGGCCGGAAATCGACCGGGCCATTTCTCGATGCCGAGACCATTCACGAGAAAATCGGCAAGCTCCCAAGTGCGGTTGGCGAGTTTTTGGATAGTCGGCAGGTCTTTTTCCTTCTCGAACTCAAGCGGGGCGCCGTGGAAGAGCATCGCAGCACAGGAACCTGATGGCACGATGACCGGCTTCTCCCCCTCGAAGACGCGCGTGGTGTGGCGCATGACCTCGCGCGAGGCCGGCCAGTCGCCGCAGTTGAAGGCCGGCTGCCCGCAGCAGGTCTGGTTCTCCGGGAACTCGACTTCGCAGCCGGCGTGTTCGAGCACTTCGACAGTGGCTTTTGCGACGTCGTCGAAAAAGGCGTCGCAGAGGCAGGTGGCCATGAGCTGAACAGTGCGTCCAGTGACGCGCGAGGGGCTTTGTGTCATGAAAGTGCGGATTGGATTTGGAGGAAACGCTGGGCCTTCTCAGACCATGTTACGCAGTGAACAGGCTCGTGGATTTGAGGATTGCAGGAATTGCGCAAAATTTCTCGTCCCTCGGCGCGGGATTTGATCTCTCCGGTGGCGATGAGCTGGGCAATGATATTGCCTGAAGCCGTGGCCTCGACGGGGCCTGCTTCCACGCGGAGACCGGTGGCGTCGGCTGTCATTTGATTGAGCAATGCATTGCGGCAGCCTCCGCCGACGATTTGAATGGTGTCGGGCAGATCCGGGATCATGTTTTTCAACCTCTGAATCATCAGGCTGTATTTGACGGCGAGGCTCTCCAGGATGACGCGGATGATTTCGGCCTTGGATGCCGGAGCGGGTTGGTTCGTTTTTTTGATCCAGTCCCAAATGGCCTGTGGCATATCGCAGGGTTTGCCAAACTCCGGCGCATCGGGATCGATCAATGCGTCGGCTTTGGCGTTTCGAGCCATTTCGACCATTTCGCTATACTCCATAGAGTGGCCCTGCTCGGCCCAAATGCGGCGGCATTCCTGAAGGAGCCACATGCCTGCGATATTGGTCAGGAAGCGCGTGGTGCCCTCGAGGCCTTGTTCGTTGGAAAACTTGGCGTCAAAGGCTTCTTGGCTGAGGACCGGGGCAGGCAGCTCGATTCCTAAAAGCGACCAGGTGCCGGAGCTCAAAAAGAGAGGGTTGGAGCGCGATGGCACGCCAGCCACGGCCGACGCGGTGTCGTGGCTGCCGCAGGTGGTCACCTTCACGCCTCGCAGGCCGGTGGCGGCGGCGAGCGCTTCGGTGAGTTCGCCAAGAATGACGCCCGGTTCGGTGACCTTTCCTAAAATGCACGCGGGGATTCCGAGTGTCTCTGCGAGCTCGGCATCCCATTCCGCCGTGCCTGCGCGGAGGAGACCCGACGTGCTCGCGATGGTCCGCTCGATGGCCCTCACGCCACAAAGCCGGTAATTCAGGTAGTCTGGCATGAAAAGCAGGCTCTGCGCTTGTTTTAATGCCTGCGGCGTGAGCCTGGACTCTGCCATGAGCTGGTAGATCGTATTGAAGAACAGCGGCTGAATGCCCGTGCGGTTCCAGATTTTTGCTTCGCCGACGAG
>CAXNGJ010000076.1:0-5961 GCA_964201895.1 Terrimicrobiaceae bacterium | reverse complement strand
AGCGTGGCATGTTGAGGCAGGGGCCCGGTAGGCACTGGGAGTCTTGGTGGGGAAAGGGAGGCTCGGTTCTGGTTCAAGCAACAACCAGGCCGTTCACTGCGGATACCAGCGCGCGTTCGTCGCCGATGCCGAACTCCTCGCCGGTCGGCATGTCGAGCGAGCGGCCGTTGGGAAGAACGAATTCCAGGATGAGGGGGCGTGGGCCGGGATTGGCTTTCACAGCGGCCAGGATTTTTTGCAGGGCGGGTTCATCGAGCCGCTCGCGCGCGAGTCGCAGGCGTACCGGGCGCACGGAGGTTTTTTCGTTCAGCGCAGCGACGGCGCCTGCTGTGGCGCGGATCGCTTCGTCGCGGCGGGTGATGCGTGTGTTGATCGACACTGCTGTGCCTGGGACGAAGAGGGCGGCGTTTTTGGAGAAGGATTCATCCCACGCGGTGATTTCGAGCGAGCCGGTGAAGTCTTCGAGGATGAGGATGCCAAAAGGTTTCCCGTCTTTTTTGGAAAAGCGTTTTTCGACGGACATGACGAGTCCCGCGAGCTTGAACGTGCCGGGTTCGGTGGCCTCGCGCGCTTGGGCGATGGTGTTGTATTTTCCGGAGTCGAAATTCCCCGCGTAGCTGTCGAGGGGATGTCCACTCACGTAGTAGCCGAGGAGTTCCTTCTCGTGTTTGAGCGTCTCCAGCTGGCTCCAGGGTTCGATCTTCGCGGCTTTTGAGGATTTCTTCGGCGGTGTGAGAGGTGCGTCGCCGAAGAGCGAGAACTGCCCGCTTGCGCGGTCACGCTGAAGTGAGGCGGCGGCGGCCATGGAGGATTCGATTTCCGCGAAGAGCGCGGCGCGGTTTTTGTCCAGGCAGTCGAAGGCTCCGCATTTGACAAGGCTCTCGAGGATCTTGCGGTTCACCGTGCGGGAGTCGAGGCGCGAGCAGAAATCCTCCAGTGTGCGGAAGGGGCCGCTTTTTTCCCTCTCGGAAATGGCGGATTCCATCGCGCCCGCACCCACATTTTTGATCGATGCCAGCCCGAAGCGTATTCCAGGGCCGTCGGTCTCGGGTGCGAATTTCAGCACGCTCGCGTTGATATCCGGCGGCAGCACGGGAATCTCCATGCGGCGGCACTCGGTGATCACCACGGCAAGGCGGTCGGTGTCATTGGCGTCGAAAGTGAGCATGGCCGACATGAACTCGCGCGGGAAGTGGGCCTTCAGGTAGGCAGTCTGATAGGAAATCCAGCCATAGGCGGCGCTGTGGGATTTGTTGAATCCGTATTGGGCAAATTTCTCGATGAAACCGAATATGGCATCGGCAACCTTGGGTGGGATGTTGTTGTGGGTGCCGCAGCCCTCAACGAAGCGTTTGCGCTCCTTCTCCATCTTCTCGGCGTCCTTTTTTCCCATCGCGCGGCGGAGCAGGTCGGCCTCGCCCAGCGAGTAGCCCGCGAGCACGCTGGCAGCCATCTGCACTTGCTCTTGATAGACAATGATGCCGTGCGTTTCGGAGCAGACTTTTTCAAGAAGTGGATGCAGGTATTCGACCTTTTTGATCCCCTTTTTGCGCTCGATGTAGTCGTCGATGAACTGCATCGGGCCTGGACGATAAAGCGCGCCGATGGCGATGATGTCCTCGATACAGCCGACATCGAATCGCTTGCAGCAATTTGTGATGCCGCCGCTTTCCATCTGGAAAACCCCGAGTGTTTCGCCACGGTTGTAAATATCAAACGAGGGTTTGTCGTCGCTGGGTATGAGGTCGATATTGAAATCCGGCTCTTTCACGTGGATGAGGCGCACCGCCTCCTGCATGATCGTGAGCGTGCGCAAGCCGAGGAAGTCCATCTTGAGCATGCCAAGGTCGGTGAGCGGGCCCATGGCGTATTGGGTGACGACTTCGTTTTCCTTGCCTCGGCAGAGCGGGATGAATTCATCGAGCGGACGGTCGCCTATGACGACACCTGCGGCATGGATGCCCGTGTTGCGGCTCAGGCCTTCGAGCACGGTGGCGTAGTCCCAGAGTTGGCGCACAGGAGCCTCGTTCTCGATGGCGCTCTGCAGCTCGGGATTCTTCTCGCGCGCCTTCTCGAGGTCGATATTCAGCTCGTTCGGGATCATCTTCGCCACGCGGTCGCCATCCGAGTAGCTCCAGCCGAGCACGCGGGCGACATCGCGGATCACGCTTTTTGCGCCCAGTGTGCCGAAGGTGACGATCTGCGACACCGCTCGTTCGCCGTATTTTTGGCGCACATACTCAATCACCTCGCCTCGGCGCTCCATGCAGAAGTCCACATCGATATCCGGCGGGCTGACGCGCTCGGGGTTCAGGAACCTTTCAAAAATCAGCCCGTAGCGGAGAGGGTCGATATCGGTGATTCCCAGCACATACGCGATGAGGGAGCCTGCCGCCGAGCCACGGCCTGGGCCCACGGGAATGCCGTTCTCCTTGGCATGGCGGATGAAATCCCACACGATGAGAAAGTAGCTGATGAACCCGGTTTTCTCGATCACCGAGAGTTCGTAATCGAGGCGTTTGTTCAGCTCGGGGTCGGTGTCCACGCGCTCCCCGAATCGCTTGCGGAGTCCTTCATGACACAGGTCGCGCAGGTATTGCTCGCGGCTGCGCGTGTCGGGCGAGTCGAAATTCGGGTATTTCGGTTTGCCAAACTCCATCTTGAAATCACACCGCTCGGCGATGCGCAGCGTGTTGTCGCACGCCTCGGGAAGCTCGGCGAAGAGGGCGCGCATTTCCTCCGGGGATTTGAAATACAGCTCGGGGCTGTAGCGCATGCGTTTTTCATCCACCACATTCGACGCGGTGCCGATACAGATGAGCACATCGTGGGCCTCATGGTGTGATTTCTCAAGGAAGTGGACATCGTTCGCGGCAACCAGACCGAGATCCAAGTTGCGCGCGATTTTTACCAGCTCGGGATTGATCCGACGCTGCGCATCGAGGCCGAAATTGTGGATCTCGATGAAATAATTTTCCGCGCCGAAAATCTCTCGATACGCGGCAGCGGTCGCCTGGGCCTCGTCAAAGCGTCCGGCTTGCAAAAGCGTAGCGACTTCGCCTTTCAGGCATCCGCTCAGGGCAATGATGCCCTTCGAATGCGCAGCCAGACGCTCCCTGTCCACGCGCGGCTTGTAGTAAAAACCCTCGAGATATCCTGCGGTCGAGAGCTTCACGAGATTCCGATAGCCCTCGTCGTTCGTTGCCAGAAGCGTGAGATGAAATGCGGCATCCTTTGCGGATGATCCACTCTTATCCGTCATCGAGCCCGGCGCGACATACATCTCGCAACCGATGATCGGCTTGATCCCTGTCTTCTCCGCCTGCTGGTAAAACGGCACTGCTGCATGCAGGTTTCCGTGATCCGTCACCGCCACGGCAGGCATCCCAAAGCCCGCCGCTTTCTTCACCAGCTCATCCAGGCGCACAGCTCCGTCCAGAAGAGAAAACTCGGAGTGGCAATGCAGGTGAACAAATGACATTTCCAAACAATACCGCAACACGCTCCCCTTTGTCGAATGGTCGCCTCACGCTCTGGCCCATCAGCCCGCAAAAAATAAACGCGGCCCCCCTCTCGGAGAGCCGCGTTGGCAATCTATGCCATTTCGAGCGCGTTACTTATTGCACTGTTTGCACTCGGAGCACTTGCCTTTGCAGCAGGTGGCGCAGTCCTTGTCCTTGCAGCAGGTCGGGCACGAGGTCCCGGCGGCTTGAACAGAACCAACCACTGCGGCGCAGGCCAGAGCGATGGCGATAATCAATGATTTCATAATTTTCCTTTCTTAACGGAATTTTCAAAAGTGACAGCCTGAAAAAGAATCAGGCTCCGGCGCGAAGTCAGGCCGCCACGCGTGGCGGTGGTATGGACGGTTCAGGAGAAAAACTTGGGGCGGATTCGTTACAATTCGCCCAGCGTAGTGCGGGGAGTGGCGGCGGAAGTTTGGGCCCAGCATTGAGAACAGCGGTGAGAAGGTGCGGTGAAGTCGGGCAGACTTGGCACGCACAGGATGCGGCGGAATGCGCGCTTGGAGCCGACGAGTGATGAACCCCATGGCAGCAGCAGGAAACCTTCTCCACCGATTGACGCGGCAGGATTTCCGTTGGCAACGCAATGGCCAGTGCCGAAACGGCTATAAGAGCCATGCCCACCATCCATGCACGCAAATGCGAGTTCACAAACCTAACTTACGGCTGGAATATTCAAATGCAAGTGCGGCGAATGTTGCCAGAACCACTCTAAACCTGGGAGGCCATCGTCACGCATGGCCCAAATTTCGCTGGGGAAGACGCTCTCCATCTCTTCACACAATCCGTCGCCGCGAATCCTGCCCTGCCAGTGGCGCGCCGCGACCTTGCCATGCTCCACTATGAGCTCGGCGATTTGTCGGCACCCAAGGATCAGCTCATCGATGCCCTGCGACTCGCTCCCGATGATGCCTGGAGCTATGTCGTGCTGGGGAATATTTTCACCCGCGAGCAGGACTGGGATTACGAGCAGAAGGTGATTTTTCCCCACTCGTGGATGCGGTGAAAATTTATGGCTTGGTGCGGTGAAGTGGAGGACAGGATTGGCGGGCGGCCGTCGCGGGAGGCGTCGTAGCGGCTAAAGGAGAAAAGCCAGGACTCGCCAGCCTCGATGTGCTCCCGCCCGCTCACGAGGAAGGCAGGAACCTCTGCGTAAACGGTCCATTTTTGATTTGCGGTATCGATTTTCACACGACTCAAGAAAACACCGTCATCCAACTGTGTGGCTGGCTTGCCTGGCGATTCGATCTGCAGTTGCAGGCGGAAATTCGGCGGGGTGACATGAAGCTCAACATAGTGGGAGCGGTCTTCCGGCTTCAGGAAAATCTCAAACACGTCGCCAAGCTCCCATGTCCTTTGATTCGGACCAGTGGCTTGAGTGAAAATATCCCGGTCGGGAATTTGAGCTAGGACAACGAGACGGGAAGGAGTCCATCCCACACGGATTTCCGCTACAAGGAAATCTGCCTGCGGAGCATCCAACCAGCCTTGCTGCATCAAAACGGGAGCGGAAAGAGCGAGGGAGTCGGAAATCGCATCCCCTTGCGGAAGGGATTTTTCGGGAATGCACGGACAGAAAATGTTGGCAGGTGCGTTCATGGTCGTTTGGAAGAACAGCTTTTTAGCACAATGGTGTCGCTCCGATACAGATGATCAGGGAGGCGCAGTCGGGCTTGGCTTCTCGGCAAAGTAGACGAAACAAGCCCTGTCACAGCAAGAAACAGGGCCTGCAGCGTTCGCGGCATTTTTTAGAATGTCACATTCATTTGAGCCCCCAAGACGAGGGCGTTCGGAATGTTTCCTGTGCCGCCGGGATTGATGATCCACTGCACATTCGGCTGAACATAGGCGAATTTGGTAATCTGGAAGCGATAGCCTGCCTCCATGGCGATCTCATAGGAAGGCGAACCTGCGCCGGTCGTCGCCACGGAGTCGGCATAATCGTCGCTGAAATTTCCGTAAACGAAGCCGAGCATGGCGATGTCATGGTCACGCGCAGGAACAAGGCCTTTGTAAACGATGCCGGAGTTCACCTGGAATGGGAGCTTGGAGATGTTTTGCTGCGGCGAGAGGACGAAGGCCGACCACAACGTGAGTCCTTGGTCGCTGCCGGGCTCTTCCTGCCAGACCATCTGGTCGGCATGCCAGTAGAAGCCGTAGGAATTCGACGCTGTCTCGGTGGAGCCGAATTGCGCGAACTGCCAAGGCGAGTAGTAGGCACCGAACCAGTAGTGACCGAGAAGGCCCTGCATATCGGAATCCTGGGAAACGGACCGCACGGTCTTGCCTTCGGCCAGAGTTTTTCCGGAGGCGAGAGATTTTCCATCGGATGGCTTGGAGGCGGCAACAGGTCGCTTGCAGAACTCGGGGGTCCAACCCACTTGGCCGATCATGAGCACACCGTCGGAGTTGTTCATGCTCCAGTTGAGACCATGGT
>CAXNGJ010000075.1:0-6017 GCA_964201895.1 Terrimicrobiaceae bacterium | reverse complement strand
GAAGCAGATACACCCAACCCAAACCTTGCCGCCCCGAAGAAATCCGGGAATCCCTTGATGCCGATCATAGCCGTCGTGATCCTCGTTCCAGCCTTGGTTTATGGCGTTATGGATTTTGTCATCCTTCCCAAACTCAAAGCGGCGGCAGGCACCGCCAAGCACGCGGATGACCATGGCACGAAGACTCCTAAAACCGTGTCCGCTCTGGGCGAGCACACTGCGGAATTTGGCGGGCTTGTCGTGAACCTCTCTGGAACGGGAAACTCACGCTATCTGCGAACCAATTTCAAAGTGGCAAGCGCAGATGCCAAGATTGGCGACATCATGAAAGAAAACGAATCCCCGCTGCGCGATGCAGCGATCACGATTCTTTCCTCCCAAGCCCCATCCGCATTGGACAACCCCGGAGGGCGCGAGGCTGTGCGCAAGCAACTGATTGCCAAGTTCAACAGCCTGCTCGGCGCAGAAGTCATCGATCAGATTTATTTCTCCGAATTCGTGATTCAATAATGGCGCGATTCCAACCGCGCTCGCAACCGTAACACTGATATGGCCGGAACTCTTAACCAATCCGATATTGACAGGCTCGTTGCAGAGGCTGCCCTGTCCTCTGCCCCATCGATTTACCGCTTCGACGGCTCGCGTTTTCCAGCAGCGAATCAGGTCCAAGCCAAGGCCTTTGACTTCCGCACGCCGATCCACTTGGCCGAGGCGGAAATCCGCCGTATCCGAACGATCCATACCGGCTTTATCTCAACGATTTCTGCTCGTTTTTCTTCACTTCTACGTGCAGATATGAGTCTGAAGCTGGCCAAGCTCACGACCATGCCCTACGGGAAATTTGCGGAGTCGATGAAAAACCCGACCCACATTTCCCTCTTCAAGGTCGATCAGCTTCCCGGAATTGGAATTCTAGAGATTCATCCTCGTTTGGCGATCAGCATGACAAACCGTATGCTCGGCGGCCGTGGCAGCACCTCGGATGAGGAACGCTATCTCACCGAAATCGAAATCGCTCTCCTTGAGGAAATCGTTGATATCATCGTTAATGAATGGTGCCGTCAGTGGAAAGATGAGCGCCAATACAGCGGTCGCCAGATCGGCCACGAAAACAACCCTCGTTTCCTTCAAGCCTGCTCAAATGACACCGTCATGCTCGCTCTCACGATCGAGGCTCTGGCAGGCGACAGCGTGGAACTCATACAAATCGGCGTTCCCTACAACATGCTCGAACCGATCGCGAAAAACATGCACAGCCGCCGCTCGCGCGACCTTCAGGTCCAGCCCGACATCAAGCCACAGCAGTGGCGCAGTTCCTACAATCAAATTTCCGTGCCCCTCATCGCCGACTGGGAAGTGCCAGGCGTGGATGTGAGCGATGTCCTCCGCCTTCGCGTCGGAGATGTGCTGGAAATGCCCAAGACCACTCTCAACAACACGCGAGTGCGTATAGCCAATGCCCCACGTTTCAACGCGCAAGCCGGCTGCGAAAACGGTCACGTCGCCATACAAATCACTTCCGAAATTCAACCTGCCCAAAAACAATGAGCCCCATCAACGACGCCAAAAACCTCTCCGTTATCCTCGATGTCAAAGTCGATCTCACCGTCCGCATCGGCTCGTGCATGTTGCCCATGAGAGATGTCGTGGAACTGGGAGAAGGCACTGTGCTTCAACTCGACCAAATTGCCAGCGAACCAGTCGGCCTCTATGTGAACGACAAGCTCATCGCCCGCGGTGAAGTCGTAGTCGTGGACGAGAACTTCGGCATCAAAATCACCCAGATCGTCGGAGACGTGGCGTGAGGAATCTTGTATGGAGGCTCGCTCTCGTGGCGTCCCTCGCATGCCTCCATATTCCACTGCTCCAAGCCGCGGAGGAGCGGTCAAACGGGGCTGAGACTGAAAGCATCCCGCCACCTGCGGCCGAGCCCGACGCCACTGCCACTGCGGTAGGCGGGAATTCGACAAATACTTCGGATTTAGCTCACCCTGCAAATACCCCTGCTGAAAAGAAGGCCATTGCACCCGCAGCGCCAGGAATGGATGAATTTGGCCGCTTGCTGGGGTACATCACCCTCCTGGCCGCACTGGCTGGAGCGGCGATTTACCTGATTAAATTCGGCATCCCTCTTCACCGCAACCGCTCCAAGGAGGAGCGAAAACTTCAGGTACTCGAGATGCGCCCACTCGGAAACCGCCAGTTTCTTGTCGTTGTGGGCTATGAGGATACTCGCATGCTCCTAGGCGTCACGCCGGGCAAGATCGATTATCTTTGCCCATTGGATTTACCTTCCTCGGCCGACCGTGATTTCAGCCGCTTGGTTGACAATGCGGAAGACAAAAGATCCACACCATGATGTTGTTTCCATTCTCCAGATGCGCCGCGCTACTTGTTGTATGTCTCCTCGGCTTGCTTGCCACGCCTGCCAGTGCGCAGACACCTGGCCCGACACCATTTCCCGCCCTGCTCAGCTCCCCGACTGCACCAGCAGCTCCTAAGGCTCCAACAGCTCCGAACGCCCCTCAGCCTCCCTCCGTTTCCAGTCCGGGAACCCCGTTGGTAAACCTGCAGATCGGAAACGGCAATGACCGCCAAAATCTCAGCACGGCCATCCAAATCGTGATCGTGATGACTCTGCTCACACTGGCGCCATCGCTGATCATGCTCATGACCAGCTTCACCCGCATCGTGATCGTTCTGGGTTTTGTCCGCACGGCGCTTGGTGTTCCGAGCGCTCCGGCCAATCAACTTCTGATTGGCATCTCAATGTTTATCACCTTTTTCATAATGGCCCCCGTCTGGCAACAGATTCAGGAGCAGGCCATAAATCCCTACATGAACGAGCAAATCAGCTCGAACGAGGCGATGGACCGCGCCGTCGAGCCAATCCGGAATTTCATGCTGCGCCAAACCCGCCCCGGCGAAATCGATTTCTTTCTGGACCTTGCGGGCATGGGCCGCACAGACCTGAAAGACCTCCCGATGCGCGTGGTGCTCCCGGCATTTGTGATAAGCGAACTCCGAACCGCATTCCAGATGGGATTCCTTATTTTTATTCCGTTTCTAGTCATTGACTTCCTGGTAGCCTCTACTCTTATGTCCATGGGCATGATGATGATGCCGCCTACGATGGTGGCGCTTCCCTTGAAGCTTCTGCTCTTCGTCCTCGTGGATGGTTGGCAGCTCGTGGTTCGTTCTCTGGTTCAAAGTTTTGCCTCATGAATCAAGAGACCGCCATCGAAATGCTCCGATCGCTCATCACGGTGTCCCTGCTCGTGACGACTCCGATCATCTTGGCAGCGGTCATCGTGGGCGTGGTCATCAGCCTTTTTCAAGCCGTAACCAGCATTCAAGAACCTACGCTGAGCTTCGCGCCGAAACTGATCGCGGTCGGTGCCATCATCGTCATCGGAGCTCCTTGGATGCTTCGCCAACTGATGCAGTTCACGGTTTTTTTTATCAATAAAATCCCGGAAATGACGAGATGATCACGATCCACATCGAGGATATCTACCCCGGATTACTGATTTTTCTTAGAGCCTCCGGACTTTTTCTGATTCTACCGGTTTTTTCAGGGAGCATGATTCCTTCCACGGTGCGCATCGCCATGGCGGCAATACTTGCCTACTTGCTTGCCCCGATTTTCGGTGATTTCGGAGGAGTGCCCGGACATTGGTTTATTGTGGTGATGCAAGTCATCCATGAAATCCTTACCGGTCTCCTCATGGGATTTGCGGTGCGATTCCTGCTCTACGCTTTGGAAATGGCAGGTGAAATCATAGCTGTGCAGATTGGACTCTCGATGAGCACGAACATCGATCCCATTACACGCACCTCGGCGACTCCACCAAACACGATGCTTTTTTCCCTCGGAACCGTGCTTTTTCTCGTGACCGGTGCCTATCAATTCTGCCTTCTCGCTTTTGCCCGCAGCTTTGAAGTCTTCCCTCCCAGCGCGATTTTTGCTCCTCAATCCCTCGATACCGTGATCGCTGCCAGCGGTAGGATTTTTCTGCTCGCCGTTCAAATTTCAGCCCCCCTCCTCGCAATCAGCTTTCTGGTGAATATGGCCTTCTCCGTGCTTGGTCGCGCCGCGCCGAGCTTGAATGTCTTCATGCTCAGCTTTCCCGTTCAAATTCTGGCCGGCCTCACAGTGTTTTCCATGACGCTCGGACTCACCATTCAATATATCCTCCGCGACATGCAACACTTGCCGGAGTTGATGCTCCATTTTCTGAGGTAAAGCTGCGATGGCGAACGAAAACGACAACGCAACAGAGAAAGCGACAGAGAAAAAGCTCTCTGAGGCTCACAACAAGGGTCAATTTGCTCAGGCTCCCGAGATTCAGGTCGTCTTTGGCCTCGTCGCAGCCTACTTCGTTTTTCTGTTCACACTGGACAGCCAATCCCGCTACATGACCGAAATGGTCGCCACCATCCTCGGCAATCTCGAAAAATATCAGATCAACAGCGATTTCATTCACCACTGGGCAGGTATGGCATTCATGAGCATGTTCGGCTTGTTGGCTCCGATGTTTCTGGCAACAACGTTGGCCAGCATCCTCGCAGGCGGCCTCCAGACTCATTTCAAAGCCACTCCGGAGGTGGTGGGCTTCAAATTTGAAAAGCTCAACCCGGTTACAGGATTCCAACGCGTCTTCAGCAAGCAGGGCATCGTGAAACTCTTTGTGGAATCGGGAAAATGTCTCGTCGTAGGAGTCCTCATCTACGGTAGTGTCAAACAAATCCTCGCCGACCCGATCTTCTTCACGCCAGTTCCCGTTTTCCGCATCGGGAGCTTCATCTACGACTCCACGCTCTCGCTTTTCTTCCGACTCGCCCTCGCCATGGGCGGTCTCGCCCTTCTCCACTACATCTTCCAACTTAAAAAAACCGAAAAGGATCTCATGATGACCAAGCAGGAGATCAAAGACGAGAATCGCCAGGCCATGGGCGACCCAAATGTCAAGATGGCCCAGCGCGCTATGGCCCGCCGGTTGATGCAAAAACAGATGCTTGCCGACGTTCCGAATGCCGACGTGATCGTCACAAATCCGACGCACTATGCAGTGGCTCTGAAATACGAGCGCGGCGTGGATGCCGCTCCAGTCGTTCTGGCCAAAGGCCAAAACATATTTGCCCAACGCATCAAGGCCATCGGATCGAAACACGAAGTCCCCACAGTGGAAAACAAACCGGTCGCCCGTGCGCTTTACAAATTCGGTCAGGTTGGCAAACCCATTCCCGCCCAACTTTACCAAGCCATCGCTGAAATTCTGGGTTATGTTTACCGCACACACCGCTACTACTTCTATCAACTCAAATCCCGCCGTCTGAAATCCTGATCCTCCCGCCACATGGCCACCGCAAACGCCCAAACCTCAAGATTCAAGTGGAGCGACCTGCTCAAACAGACAGACCTGATCTTCACTCTCGGCCTCTTCGGCATCATCCTCCTGCTGGTCATCCCGGTTCCAACATGGGCCCTTGATTTTTTACTGTCCGTAAACATCGGCATCTCGCTGCTGATCCTGCTCGTGATCATCTATGTGAAGGATCCGCCCGAGTTCTCGGCCTTTCCCACCATTCTGCTCGCCGTCACCCTGATGCGACTGGCGCTGAACATCGCCTCCACGCGACTCATCCTGCTCGACGGCTTCGCCGGAAATGTCATCGAAGCCTTCGGCCATGTGCTCATCCAAGGCAACTACATCGTAGGAGCCGTCGTTTTCATCATTCTCGTCATCATCAATTTCGTCGTCATCACCAAGGGCGCGGGCCGTATTGCCGAGGTCGCCGCACGATTCACCCTGGACGCGATGCCTGGTAAACAGATGGCCATCGATGCCGAACTCAACGCCGGCATTATTGACGAACTCACGGCCACCAGCCGCCGGCTCAAAGTTCAAAAAGAAGCCGACTTCTACGGCGCGATGGACGGCGCCAGCAAGTTCGTGCGAGGCGACGCCGTGGCTGGCATTCTCATCACATTCATCAATGTCATCGGCGGCTTC
>CAXNGJ010000074.1:0-6034 GCA_964201895.1 Terrimicrobiaceae bacterium | reverse complement strand
ATCCAGCGCGGCGAGCGTGTGGGTGGCTGGAAGCAGTTCGGTGAAGACATTGCCTTTTTCGTCGGCATCAACGGCGGTTTCCGAGCCGGGTCGGATGATCCACTCACGGCTCAAGCGGCTTTCCTTGTCCCACTGGTGTTTTTCGGCGGATGTGACTTCTTTGACGAAATCCACACCCTCGTAGGAGGCGTTGCGGGCCACCTCCACGGCTTTGGAAGGATCAATGGTTTCGGTGGTGATGCATGCCCGCATGGATCCACGAGTGCGGAGGTGGCGGGTGAGGGCACGCGTGTCGATGCCTTGGATGCCTTGAATGCCGTGTTTTTTCAAATATCCGGCAAGGTCGGAATCCGAGCGCCAATTGCTGACCACAGGGCTGAGTTCTTCGATCACGAAGCCGCTCACCTGAGGCTTATCGCTCTCCACATCTATGTCATTCACGCCGTAATTGCCGATTTCCGGATAGGTCATCGCTACAATCTGGCCGCGATAGGAAGGGTCTGTGAGGATTTCCTGATAGCCGCTCATCGAGGTGTTGAAGCAAACCTCGCCAGTGGCCGTGCCCTCCGCTCCGAAAGACTCGCCATGAAAAACCCGTCCGTCCTCTAATGCCAACAATGCTGTCATGCTGCATTTTCTACCATGCGACGCATGGCGGCGTAACCTCAAAAAACACGGGCCAGATTCTTTTTCACCACTTCCGCCGTTATTTCGATATCCGCTGCGGAATGGCTCGTGCATAGGAAGCCCGCTTCGAACTGCGACGGCGCAAAGTAAACGCCGTCCTCGAGGCAGCCGTGGAAGAATTTTCCGAAGCGCGCGCGGTCGCTGCCCATGGCCTCTTGAAGATTCCGCACCGGACCCTGGTGAAAATAGAGGCAAAACATCGAGCCGATCCGCTGGAAGGTGAGGGGAAGCCCCTGAATCGCCTCTCGCGTGGCAGTCTCGAAGGCGGCGCCGGTTTTTTCGAGGAGAGTCCAGCCGCCGATGCGTTCCATTTCGCGTAGCTGGGCAAGGCCCGCCGCCATCGCGATGGGATTGCCGGAGAGTGTCCCGGCTTGATAAACGGGGCCGTCCGGCGACAGGCAGTCCATGATTTCCGCCCGTCCGCCAAAGGCTCCCACCGGCAGGCCTCCGCCGATGACTTTCCCCATCGCCGTGAGGTCGGGAGTGATGTTGTAGATCTCCTGCGCTCCACCTTGAGCGAGGCGGAAGCCGGTCATGACCTCGTCGAAAATCAAAACCGCGCCCTCGCGCGTGCAGATGTCCCTTAGGCCTTCGAGGAATCCTGGTTCCGGAAGATACAGGCCAGCATTGGCAGGGACCGGTTCGAGAATCACCGCCGCGATCTCACCAGGATTCGCTGCGAAGGCCGAGCGGATGGCCTCGGCGTCGTTGAAAGGGAGTGTGACGGTGAGCCGAGCGAGGGCCTCCGGCACGCCCGCGCTGTCGGGGTTGCCATGGGTGAGCGCCCCGCTGCCTGCTTTAACAAGGAGCGAGTCCACATGCCCGTGATAGCAGCCCTCGAATTTGATGATCTTGGATCTGCCGGTGAACCCTCGGGCGAGGCGTATGCAGCTCATGGTCGCCTCGGTGCCGCTGTTCACCATGCGCACTTTCTTTACCGACGGCACCATGCGGCAGATCGTCTCGGCCATTTCGACTTCCAGAGGATTCGGAGTGCCAAAGCTCAATCCGCGCCCAGCCGTTTCACGCACCGCCTCAATGACCGGCCCGGCTGCGTGACCAAGGATCGCCGGACCCCAAGTTCCCACGAAATCGATCAACTCGCGGTCATCCACCGTGGTCAGTCGGCAACCTCTCGCCGACTTCACAAAAAACGGATCACCTCCCACGCCCCGGAAGGCCCTCACAGGCGAGTTTACTCCGCCGGGGATGCGTTTTTTTGCGGCTTCGAACAATTGTCGGGATGTGGTCATGAAAAATCGGGTTTGAGGGGTTGATGGTTGACAGCGCTCCGCTGAAATACAAGATCGATGGCACTCCTGCCCGAGTTGACAATATGCCACAGGGAAGGACTTTTTAGGAAAACCATGGCCAGCATTAAAATCGACCCGACACTTCATCAGCCGAAGAAGCCCGACTGGATTAAGGTGCGCCTGCCCTCAAATCCGGTCTTCTTCTCTACCAAGGGTCTGATTTCGGATCTGCGCCTCCACACGGTTTGCGAAAGCGCGCAGTGCCCGAACCGATGGGAATGCTGGAGCGGTGGAACCGCCACTTTTATGATCGCAGGCGATCGCTGCACGCGGGCTTGTGGATTCTGCGCCGTCGATACCGCCAAACCTTTCGCCCTCGAGGAGGATGAGCCTCAGCGCGTCGCGGAGGGTGTGAAGCGCCTCGGCCTGAAACATGTCGTGATCACCGCTGTGGCGCGTGACGACCTCGCCGACGGTGGCGCCGATCATTTTGGCAAAACCATCGAAGCCATCCGTGCGCTGGATCCGAAAATCGTCATCGAAGTTCTCGTTCCGGATTTCAACGGCAAGGACAAACCCCTCCAGCGCGTTCTTCAAGCTGGGCCCGATGTTTTCAATCACAACCTCGAAACCGTCGAGCGCCTCACGCCGCTTGTGCGCTCGCGTGCGAAGTATCAACTCTCGCTCGATTTTCTTGCCCGTGCTCGCGAGCTCCGACCCGAACTAATGACCAAGAGTGGCATCATGCTGGGTCTCGGCGAGACGGAGTCCGAGCTTTTTCAGGCCATGGACGACCTGCGCGAAGCCGGTGTCCGCGTTCTCACGCTCGGTCAATATCTCCGTCCCACGCCGAATCACTTGCCTGTGGTTGCCTATATCTCGCCTGAGATGTTCGACCACTACGGCGACATTGCGCGCAACAAGGGTTTCGAGTTCGTTGCCAGCGGTCCGCTTGTCCGCAGTTCCTACCACGCGGCGGATTTCAACCCGGTTCAGCGTTGACCTGGAAAATCATCGCCGCCGGCCGGCCTGCGTTGGATTTTGCCAAAAACGGCATCGAGGAATACCTCGGGCGACTGAGGGTCTTTGCCAAGGTCGAGTGCCACTTTGTCAAATCCGGTCCTCGCCTGCACGAGCGGATGCTCGAGCTTTCCGATGGTTGCCACCGTGTGCTCCTCGACGAGCGTGGAAAAACCTTCGCCAGTCGGGCATTCTCGGCTGAAATCCAAAAGCTCCGCAACCGCTCGGTTTCGCGTTTTGCACTGCTTGTCGGCGCATCCGATGGATGGGATGAAGTCACGCGCTCGCGGGCCGATTTGCTTTGGTCGCTCGGCCCGCAGACTCTTCAGCACGAACTCGCATTGCTTGTAGCCCTCGAGCAGGGTTACCGCGCCGAAACGATCCTTGCCGGAACGCCCTACCACAGGGATTGAGCGTCTGCTGACTCAACCGAGTCGAGTTGGTTATCCAAGCCAGACCAAAAATTTGGACGATCGTCCAAATTTTTGGTCGAAGCGAAGAACCTGCTGAGGGCATCACCCCATACGCAAATCCTCCGCAGCGACTAAAAGCATGGTCGCAACGGATGAACTCTTCTCAATTTACAACCAAGGCGGCGATCCTCGGCGACTACCCGCCAAGAAAGTGTGGTATTGCCACATTCACTCGTGATCTCCGCGACGCCCTCAATGCCAACCGGCCCGATTGGGACTGTCCGGTCGTCACAGTCACAGACCCCGGCAGCAACTATCAATACCCGCCGGAGGTGAGGTTTGAAATTCCCGAACCGGATGCCTCAGGCTACGAGCGGGCGGCGGATTTTTTAAACCTCTCAAATGCTGATGTGCTGTGCGTCCAACATGAATTCGGCATCTTCGGCGGTCCAGCCGGTGGACATATCACGAATCTTCTCCGCCGTGCCCGCATGCCGATCGTGACAACCCTGCACACTGTGCTCGCTGATCCCAATACCGAGCAGCGACGGGCTTTTTCAGAGGTTATAGAATGCTCCGGCAAGCTTGTGGTGATGACCAATCATGGAGCTGAAATGCTCCGCGATATTCATGGCGTCTCTGATGACAAAATCTCCGTCATCCCCCATGGCATACCGGACATTCCGTTTGCAGATCCGAATTTTTACAAGGACCACTTTGGCGTCGCAGGGCGTCCTGTCCTTCTGACCTTCGGGCTTCTTTCCCCAGGCAAGGGGATCGAGTATGCCCTGCGGGCATTGCCGGAAATTGTCCTAGAGCACCCGGATGTCGTTTATATCATCCTAGGAGCCTCACACCCCAATCAAGTGCGTCGCGATGGAGAAAACCATCGGCAAGCCCTCGAACAGTTGGCTCGTGACCTCGGCGTGGAACGGAATGTGATGTTTGTAAACCGGTATGTCGAAAACACGGAACTCTGCGAATTCATCGGTGCAGCCGACATCTATCTCACGCCCTATCTCAACGAGTCGCAAAGCACCTCCGGCACGCTCGCGTATTGTTTCGGAGCCGGAAAGGCAGTGGTTTCAACTCCCTACTGGCACGCGGCGGAACTTCTCTCAGAGGACCGAGGCGTGCTTGTTCCATTCCGCGACGCCAAAGCTATCGCGGCAGGCGTGCTGGAACTTTTTTCCAATGAATCCCGGCGTCACGCCATGCGGAAGCAGGCCTACCTCATGGGCAGGGGAATGGTTTGGTCCGAGGTGGCAGCGGACTACGCGAGAGTCTTCGAGGAAGCGCGCCAAGCCTTTCAGGCGCGGGGCAGGCGTCTTCCGCCAAGGGGGTCTGTTTATGGAAAGACCGAGCCACTTCCAGCATTCCGCTTCGGGCATCTAAATCGGATGACCGACTCCACCGGGATATTTCAGCATGCCATTTTCACTGTTCCATGGTTCGAGCACGGGTATTGCACGGACGACAATGCGAGGGCACTTCTTCTCACGGTTTTACTTGAGGAACTCGATGCATGCGATGAGTCCATTTCCCGCATCCAGTCGACGAGTGCCGCCTTTCTTCACTTTGGATTTTCGAGTGTCGGAGGGCGTTTCAGGAATTTCATGGGATTCGACCGACGGTGGACTGAGGAGCACGGGTCCGAGGACAGTCACGGGCGTGCAATCTGGGCCCTTGGTGCAGTTGTCGGGCGCACGCGCGTTGCGGGGCTGCGTGCCTGGGCGTCCTCGCTTTTCGAAAATACACTCTTGGCCGTTGAGGGATTCACTTCACCGCGTGCTTGGGCTTTTACGATTCTTGGTCTGCATGAGTATTTTCGTTCACTGCACGGCGATCTCCATGCGGTGCGCCTTAGGGATGCGCTTGCCAGCAGGCTGTTCGATCTTTTCAAGCGGAATGCCTCAGCCGATTGGCCTTGGTGCGAGGATATCGCTGCCTATGACAATCCTCGGATCGCCCAGGCCTTGATTCTCGCGGGAAGGTTCACTGGAAACGAGGAAATGAAAAATGCCGGTCTTTCCGCACTGAGATGGCTGATGGACAAGCAGACTGGTATCGACGGCTGCTTCCGCCCAATCGGCTCGAATGGTTTTTGGAAGAGGGGAACGGACCCCGCCCTTCACGATCAGCAACCGCTTGAGGCCGCCGCAGCCGTGAGCGCCTGTATTGAAGCGCTGAACGCCACTGGAGATCAGTTTTGGGAAGAATCCGCCAAGCGTGCGTTCGAGTGGTTCCTTGGAGCCAATGATCTTCGCCTTCCACTCTATGATCCCTCAGCAGGCGGCTGCTTCGACGGACTGCACGACAACCGAGTGAACCAAAATCAGGGGGCCGAATCCACGCTCTCGTTCCTCCTTGCACTTGCCGAGATGCATGCCCTTAATAAAAACCTCAGCAGCCACCGATACCCATGTCCTATCTTGAATCACGAATTCGTCGGCTTTCTCCGGTGATCGGCCCAGATCCACGCCGCGTTCTGTTGAGGCCGTTTATTCCGTCGCTGATTGTGAAGCCACTTGCAGCTCAGGAGGTCAATCCCCGTGTGCTCAGCCTCTTTTCGCGTGTCATGCATCTGGATGAGAATGCGGTGGAAGAGAAGTTGGCGGAGGTCTTTGCCGACTTCCACGAGCGGCATCAGAAAATCCGCGA
>CAXNGJ010000073.1:0-6044 GCA_964201895.1 Terrimicrobiaceae bacterium | reverse complement strand
GAGGGCGACTTGGCCGAGCACATCGGGCTCGCCTCCACAGGCGGCGCAGGGGCAGTGGCGGCGGAGGAATTCGAGGGGAAGGTAGGATTCGCTGCTATCGTTCCACGCGATGGCGAGTTCGGCTCCGATTTTTTGGATGGCAGTGGGCTGGAGTGGAGGTGTCATTTTAATTTAGCAGGCGGGTTTGGTGATGTGCGGGGGCTTGAGGTAGATGGGCTCGGCGGGGCCTGCTTGAGCCGCCCGGCGGGCGAGGTGGATGGACTGCGGGGAGGCGCAGTGGGCGTGCTCGATGATCGGGGATGTGGTAAAAACAGGGACGCCTGGCGTGAGCCGAGACTTGGCTTCATCGGGCGTAAGCAGGGTAGGGGGAGATGCAAGGCGGCCGTCAAGGATGTGTGCGTGGAACCATTGGTTTGCACGGGCGTCGCCTAAGACATGGTATTCCAAGGGGTCGTAGCCGAGGAGGGAGCAGATGCCTTTGAACTGCGCGGAGTGGGCGCGGGCGAGTCCCCATGCGGTGGCGATGGAGGCCCGGAGGGCATTGTAGCTTCCCGGGCCGGTGCCGACGAGCACGAGGTCGAGCGAGTCGATGTGACGGTTGGTTGTTTCGAGGGACTCGAAAAAAGCCGTGCCGCGACCGCGCGGGTTTTCAAATGAGCACTCATGGAGGACGTCGCTGTCGCGGGTCAACGCGATGCTGCCGATGGAGCTGGAGCACTCGATGGTGAGAATCGTCATGGCTGGATCTGGATGAGGCGGCCTGAGCCTTCGATGGAAAAGACGAGGCGCAGCGTGTGCGGCGGGAGTTCCTCCGCGAACTTGCCGCCCCACTCGATGGCGACGATGCCATCGCCTGCGAGGTAGTCGTCGAAGCCAAGTGGAGCGAGGTCGGCGGAGGACTCGATGCGGTAGAGGTCCATGTGCACAAGGGGCAGGCGGCCTCCGTGGTATTCGTGGATGAGGGTGAATGTGGGGCTGGAGACCTCGCGCGGATCGCAGCCGAGTGCCTTTGCGAGGCCTTTGACGAAGCAGGTTTTACCTGCGCCCATGCGACCTTCAAGGCTCAGGATGGCGTGCGTTCCGAGGCAGGCAGCGAAATCGTGGGCGGCTTGGTGGGTGTCCTCCTCTGTCGCGCAGAGGCGTTCCCCGCGAGGGAAGGTTTTTTCGATTTGCGGGTTTGCCATGAGGGGTGGAATTTAGTTCGCTCGTTCGCAAGATGACAACATCTTCCCTTCTCGTGTGGTTCAAGCTGTCGGCGGTTTTGTTGATTGGCCTGGCGGCTTTGTGCATGGCTGGTTGCGATTCACCAGGCGGAACGATTCGGGAAATTCGAAAAAACCTGGATTCCTTCAAGGCGAATCCGAGTGCACCGGCGCTTGAAAAGCTCGAAAAATCCTTTGTGAAAATCGATGCCGCCATCAAGAATCTGGAAGCAAAGGAAGATTTGGCTCAAGCGGATCTTTTCCGCAGACAGGCTATGACGCTGCGTTACGAATACCGGGAGATGCAGGCGGCCTTTGTCAAATGGAGTGAGGAACAAGCAGCGAAACAGGCTGCGGGCTCCTCAGGCGAATGATGGCAGTGAGCCTGGGGCGGGGCCTTTGAGCGAGGCTTCGAGGGCGCGGAGATTTTTATCCAAGTGATCAAGATTGAACCTGGCTACGGCGAGTTGCGCAGCTTCACGCATGGCTTGCAGGCGCTCGGGGTCTTCGAGCAGCGTTTTCAGGCAATCCGCCAGAGCGGCGGCATCCCTCGGAGGAATAATAAAGCCATCGAGTCCTTCGGTGACGACGCGGCCGCAATTTGGCGTGGTGATAACCGGCAGGCCATGGGCCATGGCCTCGAGTTGCGTGAGCGCGAAGCCATCCGAGATCGTTGGCAGAACAAAAACATCCGCGCGTTGGTAGAATTCGCGCACGCGGTCGCGGGTCACGGCGCCGTGAAAACGCACATTCGGCGGGGCTTTCACGACGAACTGGTCAGCGATGGCAATGGGGCCGGCTATGTCGATCTGAATGTTTTCGCTTTTTAGAATTTTTGCTGCCTCGACGAGGTACGGGATGCCTTTGCGGAGATTAACTTGTCCGAGAAATAGCACGCGGAGTGGCTCGGAGTCTGGCTTGAGCGGGGCTGGGGAGAAGTCTTCAGAGGAATCCTCGGCTTCGTAGGCGAGGGGAATGATATGGATCTTATCGGCTGGGACGCCCTGCTGAACGAGTGCGTCGAGGGTCCACTGGGAATTCACTATGATGGCGTCGGCGAGCGCCCATTCCGCTTTGCGCCATGCGAAGTATTCCTCTGGCACAAGGATCGGCGTCTTCGCCCAGCCGGGCCAAAGCTTTTCTTCTTCGCGCACCATTTCGACCTCGGTTCGCGAGGGGTCCATCTGGCCGACTATGCAGATGGCGCCTTGATCTTTCGCCCATGCGGCGGCTTCGAGGAAACCGGTGTCGTAGCCAAAAAAGATCGTATTCTCCCAGTGCTGCTCGCGGCGGCGTGCGAGGCTCGAGCGGACTTGCTTGCCGAATCGGCTGCCGATACGAAGAAACTCGCTGTAGGAGTCCGTAGAGGGGCGGATGCGTTCGCGGAGGCCGGCCAACAATGTGGAGATGTTGAAAGAATAAACCTCGGCATCGCTCAGGTCCTCATGTCGCCTGCTGGTTAGGCGGCGGGAGCGGGCAAATTTGTGCCAAAGTCCATGCGACCAGTAGTCGGTAAAAAGCGCCTCCAGTTTGCCCGAGCGGTGCAGCACGCGAGGTATGGCATAGTGTTCCCTTGCTCCGATCTGCGCGCAGATCCAAGAGGTGGACGGGGCGTGGACTTTAAAGAGTTGCTTTGCGATTTGCCTAAAAAAACAGCTCGAGTGCCTGCTGGGGAGCTTAAAAACAGAGGCCGGATTTTTCCTTGCCGCTGGCTGGGCGCGGTGGTTGATTGCGGGGCGTCGTACAGGGCTCCCGCGCTGTGCGCAAAACTCAGTTTTCCCTGGGGGTATAGCTCAGTTGGTAGAGCGTCTCGTTCGCAATGAGAAGGCCAGGGGTTCGAATCCCCTTACCTCCATTTTATTTTATATGCCCGCACTTCCAGTTCCTGACCATCTTCGCACTTGGGTTGAAATAAACCTCGGCGCATTGAGGCGGAATCTCGCTTTCGTCAGGAAGCGGATCGGACCTGACCCCGGGATTCTAGCGGTGGTGAAGGCGAACGGCTATGGGCATGGAGTCGCTGATATCGTCAGGGCTCTTGCTGATGACACGGAAGTCTTCGGTGTCGCGAATATCAAAGAGGCGCTGGAAGTGGCCCCCGCCGCCTCCGGTAGCGGGGTCATGCTGCTCAGCCCCTGCCTGCCCGCCGAGTATGAGATGGCGGTGCGGAGCGGTTATATCGTCACGGTATCCAGTTCCGACGAGGCTTTGGCTTATTCGCGGTATGGCCAGGTGAGTGTGAATTTCAAAATCGACACGGGAATGGGGCGTGCCGGCTGTGCGGCGGCATCGGCATTGGAAGAGGTGCGCCGCGTGCTCTCCATGGAGCGGGTCTTCCTGCACAGCATTTCGACGCATCTTCCCTCAGCGGATGAGGACGCGGTTTTCACTCTGGAACAGCTGGAGGGATTCGATGCGCTTGCCGCCGACTTGCGTTCTCTGGCGCGCGACGCCAAGTTCCACGTTCTGAACAGCGCGGGTATCCTGACTCGCCCTGAGCACCGGTTCGACTTGGTGAGGCCGGGGCTGATTCTCTATGGCATCTCTCCTCTGCCGGAATACTCCAGCCAGCTCGAACCTGTGCTTTCCTGGAAGTCCCGTGTGGTCTTGCTGCGTGAATTGCCTGCGGGTTCCAGTGTGAGCTACGGGCGCTCATTTATTGCTGAAAAACCGATTCGTACCGCGCTGGTGGCCGTCGGGTATGCGGATGGATTCCCGAGGCAGGTTTCGGGCCGGGGGGCGAGTGTGCTGGTGCGTGGAATCCGGTGCGCTGTGCTTGGGCGGGTGACGATGGATCAGATCGTGGTTGATGTTTCCCAAGTTTGCGGAGTGGAGCTTGGTGATGAGGTCACTCTGATTGGCTGTGATGGTGTCGAGAAAATCGATGTCTCCGAATTAGCCGGCCAAGCTGGAACGATCTCGTGGGAGATTCTTGCAGGCATCGGGCGCCGCGTGGAGCATTTCTGCGTTTGATTCAGCGGCTGGTTTTACCTGAAGAAATCAGCTGAAAAAGCGGATCGTAAGAGGAAAATTATAACTCACCCCGTTACTTGCCTTGATCGCGCCGTTGATGACAAAGGCAAGCCATGCGATGAAAATGCCCACAGGCAGTGCCAGAGGCACAACAAGGCAGGACCCGACGACTGCCACAACGCCCGAAATAAAAAACCAGATACTCCAGGAGATCTGATAATTCAGCACGCTCTTGCCTGCCGCATCCAGGCCCGGTACTTCATTCTTTTTGAGGAGCCAGATGATCAATGGTCCAAGAATGTGGCCGAAGCCTACGATGACAAGGCCAGCGAGGGCGCTGAGATGCAGGACCGTGATCCACTGCCGCGCTGCGGCTGTATCGTCATTCGGCGGCAATGGCGGCGGGCATGGCTGTTGAGAGTCTTCCATGGAAAAAACCTCTCTGCAAACTGCTGTGAAATCAAGCGCACACAGCGCTGCAGTATTTTAAAAATCCGTTGGAATCGTCCGCCTGCATCGGATATGGGTATGCGGTCATGAAAAAGCTCCCCGCTATTGTTCTCACGCCTCTGCTGTTCCTTTTCCTCTGGCCGAGTGTTCTCCACGCTCAGTCTCAAGCCGCCGCCCAGGAAAACGAAGCCGCTTACGGCCTGCTTTCAAACGCCGATTACAAAGGTGCTGCCGCTGCTTACCAAGGCATCATCACAGGCTATCCCACGGATATTCTTGTTCAGTCGGCGACAATCCAACTCGGCGTCTGCCAATTTTACCTCGGAGAGTTCGACAAGGCCCTCGCCAGTTTGGAAAAATCCAAGACTGGTCCTGCGCTCACGCCTGATCAGTTGCAGATGATTGACAATCTGCGCGCACAAATTCTCGCCTCCAAAGCCATGGCGCTTCCGCCCTCGGATGCCAGCCGCAAGGGCATCTTCGAGCAGGCGATCAAAAGCTACAACGAATTCGCTACGAAGTATCCCCAGTCTCCCGACCTCGAGGCGGTCGTCTACGGTCGTGCGCTCTGCGAATACCAGATCTCCGACTTCGACAAGGCCGCTGCCACTCTGCGTGAGAACATTCAGAAGTTTGCCTCGAGCTCGACCATTGATGGCAGTAAAAATCTCCTCGCCATCACCCTTGCCACACAAGGCAGCGACCAACTCAACAGGGATGGCGGAGATAAGGATAAAGGCCTCAAACTCCTTATACAGGCGGAGGACCTCCTGCGAGGGATCATCACGAGCAAAAAAGACTTGGCGCTCGTGAATGACGCAAATTTCCAACTTGGTGAAATCCTGTTCATGCGCGCTGCATTCAGTCCCGAGGCTGACCGCAAGGGCCTCTACGAACAGGCTGCCGCCGCCTACATGGCCGTGTTGCCGAAGGAGGACATCGTCGCCATGCAGCAGGAGAAAGTGAAATCCTATGGTCCTCAAAAAATCGCCGCCCTTCGCGCAAAAAACCTTCCCCTGAAAAACAAGCTCGATAAGGAAAACGAGCGCGAACTCAAAAAACTCGCCGAGATCAGTGCCAAGCCTGACCAGACCGCGCAGGCCCTCCTCAAACTCGGCGAAATCTTTTTCAATGCCGGAAGATATAACGAGTCCCGTGTCGTCATCACTCACGTCGGACCGTTCTTGACTACCGACGACGACCAGATGCGCGCCCTGTACTACAAAACGATGGGCTATGTTGTGCAGAACGCCATGGACCCCGCCTTGAAAGGCTACGAGCAGTTCCAGGCCACCTACAAAGGCAAGCCGATTGCGGAAAACCTACCCTTCATGGTCGGCAACATGATCCTCGCCCAAGGTGACAGTGCCGGGGCGATACGCTACTTCGACGAGTCCATCCAGTCCTACCCGAAAGGCC
>CAXNGJ010000072.1:0-6049 GCA_964201895.1 Terrimicrobiaceae bacterium | reverse complement strand
AGGGTTTCCTCCCAGAACACGGGCGGGCATTCCTGGGGCGAGGGTGCCAGATGAAATTTCCACTCCCCGTCGAGCAACTGCACAAAAGGCCCCGCGATCCGCTCGCCACGAAGCGCCGCAGCTTCATCGCAAAAAACGCCGATGGGAGTGTGTGAGGCCTCCCTGTTGCGCCCGCTGACCGAGGGGTCTTTCCATTCGTGTTCGGTTTTCATGATGGGTAGATCAATGGTATATGGCCGTAAGAGTGCGGCCTTTTTTGGCGCTCTGCGCTGCGAGGTCGAGGATGTGAATGGGGCGTCGCGACCACTCGGGGGTGATGACGAGCTTCGCGCCTTTGGTGAGGTGGTCGGCGATATTGCCATAAAACTTCTCCCAGGCGTTTGGATAATGAGCGCCTTGCTCGAGGGAATAATTCTGCCCATCTCGCTTGTGGATCGTGTATCCACTCCAGTCGATGACATAACTTCCCTCCGTGCCCATGATTTCAAGAAAGCCGATCTTAGCGTTTGAGTCGAGCGTGGTGATATTGAGCGTCAACCACAATCCATTGCGGAACCGCACGACCGCCTCGGCCTCGTCCTCATTGGTGTCTTTCTTCCATTTGGTCTTGGGAGCCCAATACCCGGTCTTGGAAAAACCGGCGACTTCCGTGATGTCGGAGTCGATCAGTTGCAGGCCGTATTCCAGAAGATGAACGCCCCAATCATAAAGGATGCCGCCCGAGATAGTCCGACTGGTGCGCCACCAATCGCCAGGCAGGGCGCGGGCCCCCATACGGGCTTCCACCCGGTAAATGTCCCCGATAACCCTCTTTTCCTTGATTTGCTCCACAGCGCGCAGGATCCATCCATCCCAGTGCCGGTTGTGGTATGTCGAGAGCACCACGCCGGACTTCTTGGCGGATGCGATCATGGCGTCGCACTCTGCGGTGGTGAGAGCCATCGGTTTTTCGCAAACGACATGGCGGCCTGCCTTGAGACATTGCAGCGCGAGCTTCGCGTGGGTGTTATGGGGTGTGATGATTGTGATCAAATTCACATCCGACTTGCGGAGCATTTCGGCGACCGTGGAGTAGGTCTGAATGCCCGGGAAATCGGTCTCGGCGACCTTCAACCGCTCGGCGTCCACCTCGCAAACGGCCACCGGCGTCATGCCGGCTTTTTCCATTTCCTTGAGGTGGCTGCGCCCCATATTGAAGGCGCCGCCGTAGCCGATCACTCCGACGCGGATGTCTGATGCCTTTTTGTATTTTTTCATAGTTGTTGTGTTTGGTGAAAATCAAAGGGCGTTGCCCGCCCATAAGATGCCGTTGAGGGACATCTGGAAGACGGCTGGATAGCGGTCGAATTCGGCAGGATCGTGTCCGAGCGCCGAATAAAAAACGCGACCCTTGCCCCAGTGTTTTGTCCATACGACAGGCATCACGCAGGTGTGCTCCTCAAAGGTGTAGTTGGCCTTGGCGAGAACCCGGACTCCCGGATCCATGAGCATGTAGTATTGCTCCGAGTGGTAGGAAAATTCGGTTGGAAGGCCCTGCATGATGACATGCGTAGGTTCGGCGACATGGATGTTGTAATCGCCCACATGGGGATGGCCTACAAAATGCCCGCCAACCATCCACTCATAATCGAGATCGCCACGGAAGGCATCCCCCATGCCACCATGGATTCCTCCAAGCCCGACTCCCGCACTCACAGCGTCTCGCAGGCCTGCGCTTTCCTCAGGGGAAAGCCTTCCCATCGTCCAGCAGGGAGAGATGACATCGAATGTCTTGAGCCAGTCCGTGTCGGCAAGGCGCTCCAAGCTTGTGATTGTCTCCGTTTTGCAGCCGTGTCCGATCAGTGCATTGGTAAATTTATGGATGATCTGTTCAGGTTTGTGGCCTTCCCAGCCACCTTGGAGGAATAAAATCTTGGGGACTTTCATTTATAAATTTAAGTGTATGACAGGCTGCAACGCCGCCTTCCATGGACGACACCTTCAAAAACCTGTCTTTTCCGGTCAATTATTGGCACGATGATGACGGCTCTTTGCGATCGTTGGCTCCTCTGAGTGCATTGGGATTTATGCGCCGCAAGACCGGTTGGGTGCGCACCAGTTTTGACACGGTGAATTTCTCCCTCATTTTAAATGGAGGTGGCGAGTTCCATCGAAAGGGTCAGAACTGGAAGGTTGAGGCTCCCTGTGTGATCACGCAATGGCCCGGCGAGCATCTGGAATACGGCCCCGCTCAACCCCATGAATTCTGGACCGAGCTCTACCTTGTTTATTCCAGTGAACTGATGCCGAAATTTGTGCAGTGCGGATTTGTCGAGGAATCGCGGCCAGTGTGGCCGATATCCAATCCCCCAGCGCTTAGGCCTCTATTTGAGGAATTGGCGAGGTGTCTTGCCACCAAGGAAAAATCCGCGCGCATCGACCGCATCGCCGAGCGGCTCATTCTGGAAACCCTTCTTCCTCCGCAAGTCTCCGCTTCTTCCCGCATATCGAAGGCATTGGAGGCCATTCAGACCAACTGGCAATCACCGCCGGATCTGGAGACCCTCGCTGGCAAATGTAACATGTCGGTTTCCACCTTCCAGCGCCGTTGGAACGAGTCCATGGGAATCACCCCAGCGCGTTACGCTCTAGGATTGAAACTTCAGGAGGCGTGCCGACTTTTGATCGAAACCAGCGACTCCATTTCAGAAGTCGCCAACGCCTGCGGGTTCGATGACGAGTTTTACTTCTCGCGCTGTTTCCGCCGGCAATTCGGAAGCCCCCCGCGCACTTACCGCAAGGAACACCTCATCCGCAGTGGTCGGGCTTGCTAAATCCTCACGGCTTGTCCGAGTTTGTCGGATTCGAAGCAGGCATCGAGCGCCTTTTGAATTTCGGCGCCACGGGCGAAGTCGGGTTCTCCTTGTTTGCCGGTTTTGATGGCGGTGATGAAGCGTTCGTAAATGCTCGGCGTTTGCGGGGCTTTCAGCGTCGTCCATTTGGCTTTGTGGATGTCTTCACCTAAGCAAACTTCGAGTTCGTTGTAGGACTTGTCTAAATCGAGACGAAGGGCACCCTTTGTGCCGTGGATGCGGAGAAAAAGGGAATTGGCATGGCCGGTTGCCCAGCGGGTTGTGTGGATGACACCCAGTGCGCCGTTTGCATATTCGACCTGCATGAGGGCGGAATCATTCGCATCCAGCGGGTATTCGCCCATGCGTTTGCCTTTGAGCTTGGTGAAGGTTTTCAAACGGGCCTGGATGCTGCGGATCGGCCCGACCGGGAGTAATGCAAAATCCAGGATGTGGACTCCCACATCACCGAGCACGCCTTTGCTGCCATGCTTGCTGGAAAGCCGCCAGAGCCAGGCTGGTGTTGTTTTCCAGTCGCCCCAGATCTGACTGGAGAGCCAACTCTGCAGATAGCTGGCTTCGACATGGACGATTTCACCGAGTTCTCCGTCGCGCACGAGTTGTGCGGCCTTTTGTAGCGCCGACGAGTTGCGATAACTGAAGTTCACCATGTTGATGACGTCCGCTTTCTTTGCCGCGCGGGCCATGCGAAGCGCATCGGCGTGGTTCGTGGCAAGCGGCTTCTCACAGAGGATGTGCTTGCCGGCGGCAATCGCCTGAAGCGAGAGCGGCGCGTGCAGGCTGTCGGGAGTCACATTCGAAATGGCATCCACTCCACCTTCCGAGAGCAGTTTCTTGAAGTCGGTGAATACCGCCGCCGATCCGCCGTGCTTGGCGGAAAACTCTCCCGCGCGCTTGGCATCGACATCGCAGACGGCTGCAAGCTCGACGCCGGAAATTTTCAGGAACTCGGTTGCATGGACATTCGCCATGCCTCCGGTTCCGACAATGCCAATGCGGATTTTTTTACGGGCTGGTGATTTCTTTTTCATTAGCGATGTCCTTCGGTTGGGCGGGCAGGGGCTTCAGGATCGATTGGGAGTGGTTCCAGCGGTGCGGAATTCGGGCAGGCATCCGAGATGCAGACCGTTGGCTTGGCCCAGTGGACAGCATTGGAAATGACGCGTTGAACCTGCGGGTGGTGGTAGGTCGGATAGGTCTCGTGGCCGGGACGGAAGTAAAATACGCGTCCATTGCCGCGCTGCCATGTCGCGCCGCTACGGAAGACCTCACCGCCGGTGAACCAGGAAATGAAAATCAACTCGTCAGGCGTTGGAATGCCGAAGGGCTCGCCATACATCTCCTCGGCTGGGATTTCGAAATAATCGCCGATGCCTGCTGTGATCGGGTGGTGCGGGGCGATGTTCCAGATGCGTTCCTTGTCGGTTGATTCCCGCCATTTCAGGGAGCATGTCGTTCCCATAAGCGCTTTGAAGATTTTCGCGTAGTGGCCGGAGTGGAGGACGATGAGCCCCATGCCCTCGAGTACACGCTGGCGCACTCGCGCGACCACCTCGTCCGAAACCTCGCGATGTGCCATGTGGCCCCACCAGATCAAGACATCCGTCGCCGCCAGAACCTCGCTCGTGAGTCCATGTTCCGGCTGATCGAGCCAGGCAGTGGAAACCGACAGGTTTTTGTCCTGACGAAGAAAGTCGGCAATCGTTTCATGCATGCCGTTCGGGTAGAGGGCAGCGACTTTGGGGTTCTTCTTCTCGTGGCGGAATTCTCCCCAGACGAGTGTTTTGATGGAGGATG
The DNA here is from genome assembly GCA_964201895.1 of Terrimicrobiaceae bacterium. Taxonomy (GTDB): domain Bacteria; phylum Verrucomicrobiota; class Verrucomicrobiia; order Chthoniobacterales; family Terrimicrobiaceae; genus UBA967. The sequence goes on along the minus strand of CAXNGJ010000072.1, from coordinate 1,400 downwards.
ACATATAGTTTTTCCGATGGTTGGGTTTGTGTTCTGCGGGAATGCACGCACAACATGGCTTTTTGTTTACTTGAGATTTTGTGAGCGGCACAACCCGTTTGAATTGTAAAAAGACGACAAAAATGTCAAAAAACCGATATGAATGAAACGGCCATTCGCCATCAGTTTTCCAATGAGCTGGAGCGATTGCGCAAGCGTATCGCAAAAGGTGGGGGGCGTTTATTTGTCCCAGAACCCATAGGCCTTCACACGCGCCGCCACGCATCCCATTTTCACACGACGCCGGAGTTTTTTCTCCAAACAGGCGGCGCCACAGACTTTGAGTGCCCAAGCGGATCATTCCGTCTTCGGACCGGAGATGTCTGCGTGATACCAGCAGGAGTGCCACACGCGGAAACACCCATCGACTTGCGAACGCCATACGGAGTGATTGTGGTTACGAATCATGCGTCGGGGTGCATGCTTTTGCGTGGATGGGCTGACGAGTCGCGGCGCATCCAGAGCGGCGACTTTCTGGCGTCTCCGCTTCAAACAAAAGCCTTCCGCTTCCTTGAAGAGGCTTCCAATCAGCACCTCCTGACTAAGGGCTTTCAACGAGGTTTCTCCACAGGGCTTGTGACGGCTTTTCTCGTATCAGTTCTCAGTGGCCTGAACACAGATGCTGCCCAGCAGGAAAGCACATCCACTCCCTTGGTTGCCGAGGTTGAAAAAATCATCCGGGTTGAAATTTCCCGTTCTGATCTGAGTGTGGCGACACTTGCGGCCAGGGTCGGTTGCTCTGCGGACCATTTGACTCGCCGGTTCCGTGCGGAACGAGGCGTTGCGCTCAACGCCTGGATCACCCGTGAGAGAATCGACCTCGCCTGCAACTTGCTCGAGAGGCCTGAGCACAATGTAGCCGAAGTCGGATGGGCCTGTGGCTTTTCAAGCCCCTCGTATTTCATCAGCGTCTTCAATCGGCATAAAAAAACCACTCCGCTCGACTGGCGAAGAAAGAGGCTACAAAGGGCTGCCAGATGACTCCTCTTTCCAGGCGATCGTCACACCAGTTGCTCGTGGCAGGCGAGTTTCTTTGCCCAACGCTCCGGAATCGCTGCACCGCCCGCTCCGACCAAGGCTCCGACGACAATTCCCCGGTGGCAGTTGTCGCCGCCTAGGTTTGTGTTGGCGATGAGCGCGGACTCGAGGTTGTTGGAATACTTCCAAGCGAGGAACAGTGAGGCGGGAAAGGCGTCCTTCAGGTAGCAAGCGGGGCTGAGGATCGATCCAATGACCTCCTCGTCGGGTTTCCGCGCCCATGCCTCGAATTTTCTGCGTCCAATCCATCCGTTACCAAAATTTTCGATACTTTCACGGACGCCACTCCCGTTGAGGATGGCGACGAGCATTTTGGTGAGATC
>CAXNGJ010000071.1:0-6083 GCA_964201895.1 Terrimicrobiaceae bacterium | reverse complement strand
CTCGTAACTTGCCAGGTAACACTTGCGCAGCCTGCCGAAAAACCTGCTGGGCAGCAGTCTGCAAAATCGCAAGCGGCTGAGCAGAAAGCGACCATGAACTTGGGGAATATCCGAGTCGTCAAGATCGAAGGGCGGGGCGTCCAGCTCGTTGACGCCGCCGGCCAGTCCTCTCCTCTCAAAGAGGGTGCATTCATTAGGCAAGGTGCAACGATCAAAACAGGCAAAGACGCTAGCGTGGTTTTGCTTTTTGACAATGGAACGACTGTGAACGTGAAACCAGAATCGGAATTTGCAGTGGAGAAATTTGCGCAGGATCCGTTCGACGCAACCGGCGTGGATTACCAGACATTGAAATCCGAGCCATCTAGCTCTGTGACTCGCCTCAATGTTCCAGAAGGAACGATTGTGCTCGATATCGCCAAGCTCAAAAAAGATTCCAGCTTTCAGATTGCCACACCAGTGGGCTCGGCTGGCATTCGCGGCACGGTTGTCGGCATCACTTCAAACACGAATAACCCGACCAATCCGGTGACCTTGGCCGTTGCGAAAGGCGTGGTGCAGATGAAGACCACAACCGGCTCGCGAGCTGTAAGCGGTGGCCAGAGTTTTGGAATTGGAAGTACGGGAGAATTCAGCCCGAATACCCCCGAAGGATCCAACCTTCAAACGACCACGAGCCAGTCAACACCCGCAATGCAGCAATCAATCCCTCCTAATGCGTTCCAAGGCGCTCCTCCGGCAGCCCCAGCTCCTGCTACACCGGGAAGCAGTCTCACTACTGCACAGAAGCAGGCGGTGCAGGCGGCATCAGAGCAAGGAACCGATGCCCTTGTAGCAGCCGTTGAAACACTCGCCGCTGCAGCACCTGAAGCCGCCGCAGAGATCGCTGCAGCAGCTGCTGACGCCTTACCCGTAGCAGCCGTAGAAGTGGCCGCCATCGCCGCGAGAGTCGCACCAGCGGCAGCACCACAGATCGCAGCGAATGTGGCACGAGTAGCTCCCTCGGCAGCGCCTGAAATCGCATCCACCGTTGCGGCAATCGTCCCATCCTCAGCCACGCAGGTCGCACAGAGCGTTGCATCCGCTGCGCCGCAAGCAGCATCTGAGATTGCCACTGCGGTGATTGCAGCCGTTCCAAGCGTCAGTGCGGAATCCATTCAAGCGGCGACCCAAGCCGGTGTGGAGCAGAGCACCCAACCGGGCGGAGGCAGCGCAAACCAACCCGTGAATTCTGGTGACCAAGGCACCTCCACAACCGGCCAGAGCCTTCCCGGTTCGAACGGCAGCTCTTCAGGCGGCAGCGGAACTCCACCACGACCAGTGCCAGCGTCGAACTGAGCGCCGGTAGAAAAAATACCGGAACTGTTTGGGAACTCCCCCGGCGATTGTCGGAGAGATGGGCTTCGGTTCAACGCGCGAGGTGAGGCGGCAGCTCTTCTAGGGCTGCGGCACTATGAAGTGCGCGCGCCAAAGACTCGATATCTGATCTGGTATGGGATGCGGTGAGTGTAACGCGGAGGCGGGCTGATCCTTTTGCCACGGTTGGAAAGCGAATTGCAGGGACCAAGAATCCTTGTTCTAAAAGTCGAGCAGAAGTCTCAACGGCGGCGGATTCATTACCGATGAGGACCGGGAGGATGGCACTGGCAGGCGCCTTGATCGACAGGAGTGATTGCAGGAGGTGGATGTTTTCCCAAAGCTTGGCGCGCAGGGAGTCACCTTCAGGCGAAGCTGCGATTTCGATGGCCTTGCGGGAGGCCGCTACCACAGGAACCGGCGGCGATGTGGAAAAAATGAAGCTGCGGGCGCGATTAATGAGGAATTGGCGAAGTGTGCCGGTGCCTGCGATATAGGCTCCGTGGGATCCGAATGCCTTGCCGAGTGTTCCCATTTGGATTTCGATGTGATCGGCAACGCCTTCCTCATCGGCAAGTCCCCTGCCCTGTCGTCCGATGACGCCCACAGCGTGGGCTTCGTCGAGGAAGAACCACGCTCCATGGCGTTCCTTCAGCTCCACCATTTTGCGCAAGGGAGCACGATCACCATCCATGCTGTAAATGGATTCCGCAATGACGAGAATTTTTGCGCCGGGGTGTTTTGCGGAAGCCCACTTCAGATGACTCTCCAGTTTGCAAAGGTCATTGTGCCGGAACACACGCAACAGCGCACCGCTCAGGCGGGCGGCATCCACAAGACAGGCGTGGGAAAGTTTATCGAGAATAATGACATCCCCCGTCCCGCAGATCGCAGGAATCGTGCCCATGGCGGCGGCGTAGCCACTTGAGAAGGAGAGTGCGGCGGGTGTTTGCTTGAATTCTGAGATGGCGCTCTCCAACTCCTCATGCGCGGCCAGTGTGCCGCAGATGAGGCGGGAGGCTCCCGATCCGAAACCCGAGCGTTCCCACGCGACCATGGCGGCATCTTTGAGCGCGGGATGTGTCGCGAGGCCGAGGTAGTCATTTGAGGAAAAATTCAGGAGTTCTTTCCCATTTTGAATGACCCGCGTTTGCTGCGGACCATCCAGTGCAGTGAGTCTGCGTGTGAGGCCTCTGGATTCGATCTCTTCGAGGCCGGAGAGCAGGAAATTGTCGAGAGAACAGTTGCTATAAGGTTTCATCAGCCAATGGCGATGAGATGGGCCATCTCACGAACGGCATTTTCGAGACCGACAGTGAGCGCGCGGGAAATGATGGCATGTCCGATATTCAGTTCTTCAAGGCCGGGCAGAGAGAGGATCGGGGTCGTGTTTTCGTAGTTGAGCCCGTGCCCGGCATTGACGCGAAGGCCGAGTGAGAGAGCCAAGGCTGCTCCACGGCGGAGTTTTTCCAACTCGGATTCGCGCTCCGCGCCGAATTTGTTGGCGTAGGAGCCTGTGTGAATTTCGATAAAATCGGCACCGAGAGATGCTGCAGCCTGGATTTGCTTCTCTTCGGCGTCGATAAAAAGGCTCACCCGTGACCCGACATCATGCAGTCGGTCGATAGCACTCCGTAGTGTCTTGTCCTGCGCGGCACAGTCCAGCCCGCCCTCGGTCGTGACCTCGCGGCGGTTTTCTGGAACGAGGCAAACATCCTCCGGTCGGATTTGAAGGGCGATGCGGAGAATATCCTCCGACACGCCCATCTCCAAATTGAGCTTCGTGGAAATCTTCTCGCGGAGCAAAAAAATATCCCGGTCCTGGATATGCCGGCGGTCTTCGCGCAGGTGGGCAGTGATGCCGACAGCGCCGGCCATCTCGGCAACAAGGGCAGCAGCCACTGGGTCGGGCTCGGCATTTGGGTTATCCGGTGTTTCGCGGTAACGCACCTGACGCAGTGTGGCAACGTGGTCGATGTTGACTCCAAGACTTGGCATAAGTGGTCCTAAATTGATTGTTCGGGATGGTTGATTCGAATGCGGCAGGAAATTTCATCCGTTGCGCCCGGCTGAAGGATGCGCAAATGGAGACCGTTGTGAATCGCATTGGGGAATGCGCTCCAAGGTTCGACGCAGAAGAAATCGGAATCTGGCTTCTCCGTCCAGGTCGTGACGCAGGGCCAGTCCGAAGGACGATTCGCAGGATTTTCGAAGGAAATCTTTTTACCAGCTGTTGCATTGCAAAGAACAACCTGCGTGAGGCTTGGATTTGCATGAAAGCGATCGATCCAAGCAGGGTCGGATAGCGAAGCGCCCTGATGTGATGCGGTATCGAACGAAATCACGCCGTCTGCAAAATTTTGGCGCCCCCATTTTTCACATGGCAGCACGAGTTCCCATGAGGCGCGCTCGGCGGCAGGGATGTGGAAATAGTAATGGTGTCCGGCGGACCATGGCATGGGTTGATCTCCGCGATTTGTCACACGAAAACTCGTGAGCAAGGCATCCGCCTCGATTCGGTGGGTCACTTCCAAACGGAACGGGAATGGGTAACAGACCATGGTGGTTTCATTGGCATCGAGGCGCAAGGTGACGGAATCCGCTGCGGCATCAACGACACGGAAGGGCGAATCTTTTGCAAAGCCGTGCATGGGGGCTGGACGCTGCATGCCCGAGGCATCAATCCATGAGCCGATGAGGCCATTTGCATAGGTGCGGGCGATGAAAGGAAACAAGACAATGTCCCCACCACGCACCTTGGGCATGCGGTCCCAATCCGCATTTGCAGGCCAGCGGATAACATCCCAACCCGGCACACTCCACGCAAGAAGCCTCGCGCCGTGGGCGGGAGAGATCAAAGCATGGGCATTCCCCGCTTGGATTTTCAGGACGGGTTGGTTTTCGAAATTCTCGAGGTTCATAAATTTCTTTGAGCGATAACAATCAAGCCCCGAAGAGTGAGTAGAGGGTCCACGATATCGAAGAGATCAACGCGGGCGGCGATGAGTTCGGCGTCACCTCCAGTGGCAATGATGCGGGGCCGCATATTGGGAAAGGCCTCGGAGCGGATTTGTGCCAGAATTTCTTTAACAAGTCCCCGATAGCCATGGACCGCGCCGGACAGCATGGCATCCTTCGTGGATCTCCCGACAGCGCTCGAGGGTTCGCGGAGTTTGATATTCGGAAGCAATGCCGTGCGGTCGTGCAGGTAGTTGGTCATCGCATTCAACCCGGGGGCGATGACTCCGCCGATGTAGTCACCCGCGCTGGAAACAACATCGAAAGTCACAGCCGTGCCAAAATCGACGACGATGCCGGGAAATCCGTGTAGGGCAGCGCACGCAGCGGCATTTGCAAGACGGTCCGCCCCTATCGAGCGGGGGGAGGGATAATCAATTCCGACGCCGAGATCCAGCCCGGCTCCGACTTCAAGCACGCGGGCGAATGCGGCGTGCACTTCGCGGTTTTTTTCGGGGACGACAGATGAGAGGATGACGCCATCGAGCTTTGGAGATGAATACAAAGTGCGGAGCTGAGTGGCATCGAGCGATGGCGTGCTCAGTCGATTCACCCGCGAAAGGGAATCCCCTGTTGCGAGGCAAAGCTTCGTGAAGGAATTACTGATGTCGATGAGAAGAATTTTTTTCATGCCCCGACATCAGGTGCTCCCTTGGCGACGACTGCGGCGATCACAAGGTCGCCGGAAACATTCAGAGCGGTTCGGCACATGTCCAAAAACCTGTCAATACCAAGAATGATAGCTATGGCGTCCGGCGGCACATTGATCGACAGAAGAACGCCCACGACCAAGGGAAGTGAGCCCCCAGGCACACCGGCTGTGCCGATGCCTGCCATCACGCACATGAGGGCAACAACGATTTGTTGGGTGAGTGTCAGATCGACTCCGAAAACCTGCGCGAGAAAAAGAACTGTGACGCCCTCGTAGAGTGCGGTGCCATTCTGGTTCGCGCTCGCCCCCACTGTCAGGACAAAGCGGGCGATGCGAGGTGGAATAGACAGGTTTTTCTCAGCCACCCGGAGGGCTACCGGCAGGGTGGCATTGCTGGACGACGTGCTGAAGGCGGTAATGATCGCCTCCTTGGCATCGTTCAAAAACCGCATGGGAGAACGTCCTGCAAAGAAGTACAATGTGATCGGATAGACCACAAATTGTTGGATTGCGAGGCCGAGGAGCACTACGCCCACGTAGATCCCGAGTGTGCGAAAAAGGTCCAAGCCGAGACGCGCCGCAACAGCAAAGGCGAGGCAGGCCACTCCAAAGGGGGCCAAGCGCAAGGCAAAACCGATGATCACCATGGAGACTTCGAACATGCCCTCGAAAAATCCCCTCAGCGTCGCGGTGCGCTCGCGGGGAGCGATGGTGAGGGCCACGCCAACGAACAGGCTGAAAACCATCACTGCCAACAAGCCGCCGCCTTTGTTTTCGGGATTGAAGGCATTCACAGCCTCGGCCATTGGGTTCTCAGGAATGAAGTTGAGAAGGGTGGTGGCAACGGATTGGGATTGGCTGCCGCGCTCGATGCTTTTTTGGGAGGCTCCAGCATAGGTTTGCACGAGCGACTGGCGACTTTCCGGCGAGAGCGAGTGCCCCGGCTCGATCAGATTCACAAGGCCGAGCGCGATTCCAACGCTCGCGGCTGAGAGGGCGAATGTCGCAATGAGAGCACGCCACCCCACCCTGCCGAGGGTGCGAACATCACCCATTT